>JAUZRF010000099.1 GCA_030950645.1 Mariprofundales bacterium | reverse complement strand
GGGGCGACGGTGACCGACGCGCCACTCTTGGCATGTTCGATCGCTGCAAGCTGAAATGGGTGATTGCCCTCAGGGGTGATCAACAGCATCGCATCACCAACCTCAAAGCGGTTTTTGACCTCAATCAGGGCGCGCGTGCCCTCGCACTCCAACACCTCACCGACAAAACGCTGCTTGGCCATGGTTGAGCTGCCCTGCGCATAGTTTTGTTGCGCCTCGCTGGCCACCCGTTGGTAGAAGCCATCGGTATACCCACGATTGGCCAGCGACTCCAGCTGCGCCATCAAATCCCAATCAAACCTCCTGCCTGCCAGCGCATCGTCAATCGCACGGCGATAGACTTGGGCAGTACGCGCCACATAATAGTGGGATTTGGTGCGCCCCTCGATCTTGAGTGAATTGACACCGATCTCCACCAGCCGCGCCACATGCTGTACCGCGCGCAGATCGCGGGAGTTCATGATGTAGGTGCCGTGCTCATCCTCCATCACCGGCATCAGATCGTCAGGCCGACCCTCCTCCCGCAGCAGATATACCCCATCGGCCTTCGGGTGTCGTTGCTGGCCACCGCAGGCGGAAAATAGCGGCTCTGGCTGCAACAGGTCGGGAGCAGCAAGTACAGCACCGCTACCATCCTCCTCCTCGGTGAGGTCATACTTCCAGCGGCAGGCGTTGGTGCAGGTGCCTTGGTTGGGATCGCGGTGGTTGAAGTAGCCAGATAGTAGACAGCGCCCGGAGTAGGCGATGCACAATGCACCGTGCACAAACACCTCCAGCTCCATCTCTGGGCACTGCTGGCGGATCTCCGCCACCTCATCCAGCGACAGTTCGCGCGACAGAATCACCCGCTCCACCCCCATCGCGTGCCAGAACTGCACCGCCGCAGCGTTCAAGGTATTGGCCTGCACCGACAGATGAATCGGCACCTCTGGCCAGCGTTCACGCACCAGCATAATTAGCCCAGGATCGGCCATAATGAGCGCATCCGGCCGCATCGCAATCACCGGTTCCATGTCGCGCAGGTAGGTTTTTACTTTATCGCCATGTGGAAGCAAATTGCTGGCAACGAAGAACTTTTTCCCTATCGCATGCGCCTCAGCGATCCCGATCTTCAGATTTTCGATCTGAAAATCGTTGTTGCGCGCCCGTAGGCTGTAGCGCGGCTGACCGGCATAGACCGCATCTGCCCCATAGGCAAAGGCGTAGCGCATGTTGTTGAGGGTTCCTGCCGGAGAGAGCAGTTCGATGGAAGAGGAATGGTGCATCGCGCCATGCTTGTTTCCGACCACCATTCTTGCAAACCGATTATCAGCTTATCAGCGTTGGCCTATGATGTACTTTGCTCCAGACTGGCCACAGCTCTGCCGCCGCACCGCCTTTTCGATCATCGAAATGCATGGGGATCGGGTGGATGACTACCTCCAGGGGCAGATCACGCAGGATATTGCTCTGCTGACGCCAGACGCGCTGTGCTATGCCGCGCTACTCACCCCGCAAGGAAAAACGGTGTCCGATCTGTGGATCGCCATCAATGGTGAGACACGATTGATCATTGTGCCGCAAGCCACGCTAGAAGCTACTTGCACGCGACTGCAACGCTTCAGCATTGGCTTTACGCTATCGATCACGCCAGCTCCCCAGTGGCAACTGTGGTCGCTGCAAGGCGCAGGGAGCAACGCACTGGCTCGCGGAATGGCCAGTGATACAACGCTGGCATTTTCGATCGCCGAAGCCTCCGATGATGGGGTGTGGATACTGTGTAAAGATACGCCAATGCTGGACGCAAAGATCATCGAAGAATCCACCATGGAAGCCGCGCGGATCTGTTACGGCACGCCACGATTTGGCATCGACTGGAGCAACTTCCCACTCAACGCCAACCTTGGGGCGCACAATGGCATCAGCTTCGACAAAGGGTGCTATGTCGGCCAAGAGGTAACCAGCCGGATGCATTGGCGGGGTGGGGTGCGCAAACAACTCTGCCACTGGCAACTCGAAGCGATGCCAAACACCCTGCCTGCGGCCATCACCACCACCGTTGCCGTTGGCCAACTTACCAGTGCCGCGCAAGACGCGCAGCAACGCAATTTCGGCATCGGCCAAATCGCGATGGACGCCAAAGATGGCCCCCTGACCCTCAACCACGCCAACGCGCTAAGCTTGCTTGGCCCGGCTGGGTACAGAAGCAAATAAACCATGGCGGGATATTTTGATCTGCTACGGCAGCAACCCAAACTCGGCACACGCCCCTCCCCGGCGGATCAAGAACTCCACCGCCCCCAAGCGCGCACCCCTGAACCGAAACAGACGACCTCAACCTCCCCCGAGATGGCCAACCCCGATATTGCACTGCTCTTTGATGAAGAGCCGGTGCCAGCCATCACGCCTCCGCCCGTAACCCGCCATGCCTCACCACCCAAGCCCGCCCCAGAGCAAGGGCTTTTGACTCCTGAGCGTTCCCCGCCTACTGTAACCACGACCACTTCTGCTCCCAGCGTCGAACCAACACTGCTCTTTGATGAAAAACCTGAGCCTGAGCCAGCCATCGCACCGCAACCGATAATCAGCCATGACACCCCGCCGGAGCCCAACCCACTCAAAGGAATTGTGACTTCAAAAAATGAGCAGACTGAGGTGGAAAGCCTCGTCTCGAACTGGATTCGCACCTTCATCGCACTGCTCTACAATGTGTTCCGCATCTGCAGGCTAGTGCGTCCAAACAATCTACAGCACTTAGCCAAACACATCAAAAACCTGATCCTCTGGCTGGAGCGCGACCCGTCATTGATCAATGCCCTAGAGTTGGAGCTGATCGATTTCGCAAAATATGAGCGCGCAGTCAACGACAACCTGATACAATTGGTGATGAAGTCGGTGATGCTGATGCTCTATGCCATCAAAACCACCTCGGAGCTAAAATCACCGCATGACACCCGCATCCGTCTGATTATGGCGACTGTTCTCCACCATATCGGCATGGCGCAAGTGCCTCCGGCCATCCTCTCCAAAAAAGGACGGTTATCTCCGGATGAGCTGGCGGAGATCCGCGCCGCACCATCCAAGGGCGCAGCCTACCTTCAATCGTGTGGTATTGATGATGAGTACATCTTACGCGCCACGGCCGAATCCAACGAACGGATCGATGGCAGCGGGCCACGCGGCCTGCAAGCCAACCAACTATGCCCTAGCTCCAAGCTGGTTAGTTTGCTCTCCATGTTCGAGGCGATGATCCACTTTCGTACCTATCGCAAACGGATGCTGCCGCGCGAAGCGGTGCGCATTATCGTCAACAAATATAAACCTACATTTGATCGCCCAGTGCTCAAAGCACTGCTTGATGCAATCTCACTCTACCCGGTGGGTAGCCATATTAAGCTCAATTCGCATGAGATCGGCCGTGTAATTTTCGCCTTCCCCCGGCTGCCGCTACGGCCACGGGTGCTAGTAACCATGGATGACTATGGCAATGCGATCACACCACGCGAAATCGATCTCAAAAATCATCCCAACTTGATGATTCAGCAGTGCGTCTATGAAGAGGATCTCGATGAACTCAAGCACGACTACAAACCAACCAAACCGCAAAATGTTGAGTCCCACGATGAGAACTTAGCGAAGGCTGCGTAAGAACATCTTGGCGCAACGACAGCAATGATGCTATATCAACGGCTCAAGCAGCAAATCCCCCCCATCTCTGCGACGGAGCGCGAAGCGATGGAGTCCGGTAGCGTCGGCTTTGAGCAGGAGATCTTCACTGGCCGACCCGATTGGGCGCGCCTACTGCCAATGGATAATCGCCTCACCATCGCCGAACAGGCGTTCCTCGATGGCCCCACCCAAGCACTGTGTGGCATGCTTGATGAGTGGGAGATCACCCAGCACCACCATGACCTTCCCCCCGAGGTGTGGCATCTCCTCGCTGATCAAGGCTTTTTCGGTCTGATCATCCCGCCGCAGTTTGGCGGCAAAGGGTTCTCTGCCGCCGCCCACTCTGCAGTGGTGCAGATGATTGCCGCCCGCTCGGTTACCGCTGCCGTCACCGTCATGGTACCCAATTCGCTAGGGCCTGCGGAACTGCTACTGGCCTATGGCACCGAGGAACAACAGAGCCACTATCTGCCCCGCCTTGCTACGGGAAAAGAGATCCCCTGCTTTGCCCTCACCAGCCCTGATGCGGGCTCAGATGCTGGCGCAATGCGCGACCTTGGCGTGGTCTGCAAACAGATGATAGATGGAACCGAACAACTCGGATTCAAACTAACATTCTCTAAGCGTTACATCACATTGGCTCCAATAGCTACGCTAATCGGCCTAGCCTTCCACGCCATCGATCCCGATCACCTACTTGGTGAGGCAACCGATCTCGGCATCACCCTAGCACTACTGCCTGCGGACACCCCCGGCATCACCCGCCAGCGTCACCAACCGATTGGCTCCGCCTTTCACAATGGCCCAGTGGAAGGAAGGGATATCATCGTCCCACTGGAGTGGATCATCGGTGGCCGCGAGCAGATCGGTCACGGCTGGCGCATGCTGATGGAACGCCTCGCGGTCGGACGCGGCATCTCGCTCCCTTCGCTGGCCTGCGGTGCGAGCAAACTCAGCCTCTACACCAGTGCCCGTTACTGCCAAATCCGGCGGCAATTTCACCAACCAATCGGCAACTTTGATGGCGTAGAGGAGAAGCTGGCAGCCATCGCTGGGCGCTGCTACCTAATGGATGCAGGCCGCCGCCAAACCTTGGCCGCACTCGACCACAACACCACCCCCTCGGTACTCACTGCCATCGTCAAACACTACCTCACCGAGGAGATGCGGCACTGCGTCAATGCCGCGATGGATCTTCACGGTGGCCGCGCCATCTGCCAAGGCCCATCCAACTACCTAGCGCACGCCTATCAGACCCTACCGATCGCGATCACCGTAGAGGGAGCCAACATCCTCACCCGCAGCATGATGATCTTCGGCCAGGGGGTGATGCGCGCCCACCCGTTTCTGCTGGCGGAGACCGACGCACTGACCAAGGATGATCCCGCGCACTTCAAGGGCCTGCTCTGGCGCCATGGCCGCCATTGGTGCATCACCGCTGCGCGCGCGGCACTGCTGGGGTTCTCCAATGCCGTTTGGGCGCGAGCGCCCGCATCAGGTTGCGAACGACGCTACTTTCAGCACCTCGGACGATTCTCTGCCTGCTTCGCCACCCTAACCGATCTCGCCCTTGCCTCTCTGGGAGGTGGACTCAAGCGCAACGAGGCGATCAGCGGCCGTTTTGCCGATGCGCTAGCCTACCAATACCTCTGCGCCGCTGCCCTCAAGGGCTTTAACGATGCGGGTAGCCCACGCCATGCGCGCCCCGCACTCGACTGGGCATGCCAATATGCCCTGCACCAAATCGAAGAGGCGTTGTTGGCCATTATTGCCAACCTACCGCTACCCAAGATGCTGCGCGGACTGATACGGCTCAAGCTTTTCCCATGGGGACGACGCATGGCGCTGCCCAATGATGTTCTCACCCGACAACTGGCCAAGCAGGTACAACACGACGACACTTTGCTGGCCATCCTGAGCCAAGGGCTTCCCAAGTCCGACAACGCCGAGGGTACCATTGGCCGCTTGGATGCAGCACTGGCCGCACTTCGTATCGCCACCCCCATCGAACGGCATCTAGCCAACACCGGCATCCGTTATCATCCCATCGATGGTGACTACCGCTCTTGGCTAGCGCGCCTGCAAACACAAGGCAGCATCAATGCCTCCCAAGTCGAATGTCTCGCCACCGCCGCTGACCTCATCGCCAAAGCAATCAAGGTGGATGCCTTTCCTCTCTAGCATTAGCCTTGCGACTTATGATCTGTTTGTAACTACTCAGCTCACTCCCGGTTTTCCTGATAGCGGCGTTGAAAAATGCTCATTTACAGTAGTAAACTCCGCTTTTTCGCCTTGCTATCAGGAAAACCGGAAGCAATCTGAGCAGTTACGATCTGTTTT
>JAUZRF010000098.1 GCA_030950645.1 Mariprofundales bacterium | reverse complement strand
CTTTAGCACGACGAATCAACTCGGCAACGGCTTCATTCGCCTTGATAGCGCTGGCCACATTCGTGCCGTCAATCTTAGTGCTGATCGGATCAAAGCTCAAACCAAAGCCGAGTGAGTTGCGAACATTCGCCACTGCAGTGGTAAGATTCGCTGCAGTAACTCCACCCAAGGCTTTAGCGACCTCAACCGCAAGCGTCGAGAGCGGATTCGCGTTAGCGTTGGTCGCTGTAATGGTTGAAAGCGCTGTCGTGACAGCGGTCTTCAGAGGAAAGTCCGGAGCATTACCGGTAACTTGATCAATGCCGCCGGTGATAGTAACAGTGAGCGGAAGTGTCGCGGTTACCGGCACTTTAACGCTATAGTGTGCGTTGGCATCCGTAGTGGCTGTGCCGATGGTTGCGCCGCTGGCATCGGTGACTGTAACGGTACCATTGACAATCGGGCCATCACCAGCACTACCACCAACCGTTGCGGTTGGTGTTGAGGCAGCCGATGAACCACCACCGCCACAACCTGTTACTACCAAACCGAGGGAGAGCACTGCGGCCAAGCCGATTCCAGGTACGCTCCACCCCTTCATTTTTAATTGTTGAACCACTTTCGATTCCTCCTCATTAATATATAAATACGACAACTTAGTTTTTTAATCATCAAACAAGTGAAAACACGATCAAGACTACCAATCAATCCGCCATCCGTATGAATATTAGACTTTAGACAGGGGAAACGCCCAAACGATCAGGGCGCAACGCTAACGGTCACATTGGCGCTTGCAACCCCTATTTTTTTTGTCACGCCAGCTGTGGCATTTTGCAACAGCGCACCCACTTAAAATCGGGCGGTGCGAGCAAGGGTGGTGCTCTTGCAGCGTTGGGCGGACTGGGGGGGCTGGCTTCACTGGCGGGGATCTCGCTGCCTGGTGGCGGCAATACCGAAGAGAACTTGGCGGTGTTGAAGTCACGCCAGTTTTTGTGGCGCTTTATCAAGGATCAGAAGCTGATGCCGATTCTGTTTGCGAAGGGTTGGGATAGCAGCAAAGGCGCATGGAGGGAGCGCGATGTTAAGAAACAGCCGACCATGTGGGATGGCTATCGGACACTGACCGGGATACTCAAGGCATCCTCGGATAAAAAATCCGGCCTGGTGACGGTCGCAGTGGAGTGGACGGATGCAGATCTGGCTGCCAAATGGGCGAATACCCTGGTGGCAAGGCTCAATGACTACCTGCGCCAACGGGCAATTAATGAGGGCAAAGCCAAGCTGCAATACCTCAGCCGTGAGCTTGCACGCACCCAGGTTGAAGATATCCGCAAGGCGCTGTTTGAGTTGATCTCGCAGGAACAGAAAAAGGCGATGTTGGCCAATACTCAAGTGCAATATGCTTTTCGTGTGATCGATACCGCGCAGCCTCCAGATAGAAAGGCGAAGCCGAAGCGCAGTTTGATTGTTGTGCTGTCAGCTTTTGTGGCCGGTTTTTTGGCGATGATCTTTGTCTTTGTTCGGGAAGGCATTCGCCAGCGTCGTCTGAGTGACGCGAGCGAGTAGCGGATATGCGATCGTGAGCATACGGGGCGCACAATAAAAAGATCCGGATTCGAACCGGTGTTGCTACTCAGCACCCTACCCAAAAATGGCTGTAACTGCTCAGATTGCTTCCGGTTTTCCTGATAGCAAGGCGAAAAATCGGAGTTTACTACTGTCAATGCGCATTTTTCAACGCCGCTATCGGGAAAACCGGGGGTGAGCTGAGTAGTTACATTGCTTTTTACTAAAATAACGCTACTATGCGCGCCTTTTTCTAGTTGACTGACTGGCCGATATTACCACGATTGTCACCCATCCTCGGAGGCTCGAAACATCTTGATTACACTCTATTCCAACCCGCGCTGTGCTGATTCCCACAAGACCCGAATAGTTCTTGCTGAGAAGGAGTTGCCAGTCACCACGATCGACTTGGATGATATGGATAAACTCCCCAAGGAGTTCCTTAAGCTGAACCCCTACGGCAAGTTACCCACGGTGATTGATCGTGATATTGTCTTCTTTGAGCCCACTATCGTGAACGAGTATTTAGATGAGCGTTACCCGCATCCTCCACTAAAACCGGGATCTCCTGCAGAGCGCGCAAAAATGCGATTGGCTGTCAAGCATATTGAAGATGAAATTTACCCACTCTACTTCAATTGGGAGCGGGTAAAAAAGAAATCTGAGCCAATGAAAAAGATCCGCGTCTATCTCGACTCGCTCAACTCCTACCTGGAGAATGTCACCTGGTTTGTGTCGGACCAATACACGCTGGCGGACATTACGCTAGCGCCTGCGCTGTTTCGCCTGAGAAACATGGCGCACTCCGTGGATATGCACCAGTGGAAGCACTTGTGTAACTATTCAGATCGACTCTTCGATCGCCCCGCCTTTGCACACTCGCTCTCGGATTACGAAGAGAACCTCTGATTGCGAGCAGGTGCTCCGCCAGTTTTTTAAATTTGGTACCGGATCTGCCGCATAGCGCCTCCGCATGATTGACCTCATCCCGTGCGGGCATGAAGATCGACACCTGGTGGAAGCTTTTATTCATCAACGGTTTGAGGGTCGTTATCATGCGAACATCAAACACTTTATGCCCTACCTGCTACAGATGCGCCACGATGGCAGCGGTGACAGATTTGCCGTTGCTGGCGCGCGCCCTGCCAGAGACAATAACCATCTTTTTATCGAGACCTATCTCGATTCCCCTGTTGAACAGGTGATTGGTCAACAAACAGGTTCCACCCCTATGCGCTGTGGCATTGTCGAGATTGGCAACTTGGCTGAGGCGGAAAATGGGGGGGCACGCCATGCCGTCGTCGCCTTAACCGGCCTACTGCACGGTGCCGGCTTCACTTGGGTTGCCTTTACCGCCGTTCGGCTATTGGCCAACACCTGCCAACGCGTGGGGTTAGAGCCCATCATCCTTGGCAACGCAGACCCATCCCTGCTTGATAGCGCACAACAGCGCGAATGGGGAAGCTACTATGACAATGCCCCCCAGGTAATGTGTGGCCGCGTTGATGATGCCTTCAACCTACTGAATTCGCTAGAGAGAGAGATCCCATCCTCCAAGCGCACCCCACTACGGATCGGCTACCAGATTGGACGCAGATTACGCAGCCAACAACCCGAATACTCCACCACATGAGCCATCCACTGCTCCGAACCATCAACCACTGGGCGGATAGCAAGCCAAAAGCGATTGCGCTCCAAGGATTTGATGCCACCGGATCGGTGCTTACGATTCCTTACCGTGAAATCCACCACCACTGCCAGCAGCTGCGCGTCCTCTGGAGTGAACGCGGTGTGCAGCCGCCCACCCTTGCCATTCTGTGTGACAACACGCCAGATATCGCCCTGCTCGATCTGGCATTGTTGGCGGATGGCATTACCACCATCCCGATCCCTCTCTTTTTCAGCCCACAGCAGTCGTTACATCTGCTCAAGCAGGCAGCGGTAGAGGGGATCATTACCGACCAACCAACCCAAATCGAGTCCCTGTTGGCCGGGGCCGGTATTGCAATAGCAAGCCAGCAGTGCATCGCGGGAAACTGCGGCACGCTACACCTCTATCGAATCGAAGTAGCCGAACATGCCGCGCACCCATTCGACAAAATCACCTTCACCTCCGGTTCGACCGGCGACCCCAAAGGGGTCTGCCTGAATCAAGGCGCAATTTTACAGGTGGCGCAATCGTTGGTGGCAGCAACCGGCGCCAATTGCGCGGATCGCCACTTAAGCCTACTACCCTACGCCACACTACTGGAGAACATCGGCAGCCTTTATGTACCACTCCTGACAGGTGCCACCGTGATCCTGCCCGGCCTCGCTCGCGTGGGGTTGCAAGGCGCTAGCGGGCTCAATCCCGACATCATGGTCGAGGCGCTGCAGCAAAACCATGCCACCAGCTGCATCATGGTGCCACAGATGTTGCTCGGCCTGGTATCAGTGGTCGCACACTCCCCCAACTGTCTGCCCGATCTGCGATTTGTTGCTGTTGGTGGTGGCCCCGTCTCCCCCGCGTTACTGCAACAGGCGGAAGCGCTGAAGCTGCCGGTGTTTGAAGGCTATGGCCTCTCTGAGACTGCCAGCGTGGTTGCCGTCAACACCCCGTCCGCACGCAAAATTGGCAGCGTTGGTAAGCCACTGCCCCATGTGAAAATCGCCTTCTCCACGGAGGGCGAGGTACTGGTCAAAGGCGCGGTAATGGAGGGGTATCTTGCCCGCGATGATGGTGGCTGCGACGCCGATGGCTTTTGGCACACCGGCGACCTCGGCCGACTCGATGCGGAAGGGTTTCTCCACCTGACCGGACGATGCAAACAGATTTTCATCACCGCCTTCGGGCGCAATGTGGCACCAGAGTGGGTGGAGCGTGAGCTCACTATTGAGGCCGCGATTGCCCAAGCAGCTGTTTTTGGCGAAGCAAAGGCTTTCAATGTGGTCGTCATTGTCGCCCGGAATTCCGCTGCTGAGGCAAACATTGAGAAAGCGATCGCCAACGCCAATGCGCGCCTACCCGATTATGCCCGCATTGCCGATTTCGTACTCGCCACTGCGCCCTTCACTACCCGCAACGGTCTGGCATCCGTCGCTGGTGCGCCGCGTCGTGACGCCATCGCCGCGCAATATTGCAAAGAAATTTCAGCCTGCTATTCCACCAACGAGGAAGAACAACCATGAGCTTTTACCTACAACTGCAACAAGAGACCACAGAATCGAGAAACAATCTACTCTCCATCCCTTACCTCCAACAAGGTGCTGCTGGAGCGTTGAGCGTTGAGAGTTATCTCGCCTTTCTTGGTCAAGCCTACCACCATGTCAAACACACCATCCCCCTGCTGATGGCCTGCGGTAGCCGCCTACCAGAACGGCTGGAATGGCTACGCACCGCCATCGGCAAATACATTGATGAGGAGATGGGTCACCAAGAGTGGATCATCAATGATATCAATGAATCCGGTGGTGATGGGGAGGCCGTGCGCAAAGAAAAACCTCTGCCCGCCACCGAGATCATGGTCGCCTACGCCTACGATACCATCCTGCGGTGTAACCCAGCCGGATTCTTCGGTATGGTGTTGGTATTAGAAGGCACCAGCATCGCCCTGGCCACCTCAGCAGCGGCGGCAATTCAATCCTCCACAGGCCTGCCGCAAGCAGCATTCAGCTACCTCACCTCGCACGGCGATCTTGATATCGGCCATGTGGACTTCTTCCACGGTCTGATGGATCGACTCGACAGCCCAGATGATCAACAGGCGGTGATCCACTGCGGCCGTATATTTTACCAACTCTATGGTGATATATTTCGCAGCCTGTCGTAACTACTCAGATTGCTCCCGGTTTTCCTGATAGCGGCGTTGAAAAATGCTCATTTACAGTAGTAAACTCCGCTTTTTCTCCTTGCTATCAGAAAAACCGGAAGCAATCTGAGTAGTTACAGCCTCACGGCGAATTTATTCTAACCTAAAAAACCACTAAATTGGGCGGGTTTCATTTTTTTGAGATCACCAACCTATTGTTTTGTTAGAGTAAGACATCCTCAAAGAATCAAGACGAGAAGTTTGATTAGGTTCCGTTTATTTT
>JAUZRF010000097.1 GCA_030950645.1 Mariprofundales bacterium | reverse complement strand
GCTTTTAGATCAGGGTGCATATCCTTTAAGAAGGAGCCTTCCGTATTCCACGCGACGAACTGTGAGTTGATATTACGAATCGCCAGATTCATCTTGGATAGCTTCCAGGTGGTCTGGTTGGGCTCCTGCCCATAAATGGTGATGTCTTGAACATTCCCTTGATGCTCTTCGACAAATTTCTCGCTCATGACAAACATGCCGCCACTACCGCAAGCAGGGTCATACACTTTGGAAAGAACATGCTTCAACTCAGCATTCTCTTTCTCGATCGCCTCCATTGCATGATCAAGCGCAACCCCAATCTCCGGTAGCTTGGCTTTGGCTTGGAGATTGTTCCAGCGGGCGATTTCAGGCACAAAGAATATATTTTCAGCGACATATTCATCCCTGTCTTCAGGGTCGGAATACGCATCCTGCGCTAAGTGCTTATGCAGCTCTTGGAACGAATCCGAGATATATTTAAGGAAGATCAGCCCCAGCACCACATTTTTGTACTCTGCGGCATCAATATTTTTTCTGAGTTTATCTGCCGTCTTAAACAGTGCGGCTTCAAAATTGTGGTTGTCGGTTGCCATTAAATCCTCATGTAAATACTAAATATTCAGCTCGCTCTTGATTTTCCCGATGGCGGCACTGAGATCGGCAAAGCGGATGCGTTCCTGCTCTAGGCGCAGTTGATCACCTAATCGGTTGTGGCGTAGGTCGTCGTAGAGTGCTGCCTCCTCTGGGGTGAGGCGGGGAAGATCGCGCCGTTGCTGTTTGGGCTCGCGCACCCAGGAGGATTGGTGCGTCATCAAGGTGGCGCGATCCATCAGTAGTGATTGTGCTTGTGGGAAATGGGCGCGGAGTTGGTCGAGGATGGCAAAGCCGTGGCTATCGAGATCGCCCCAGTAATGGAGGGTGCAGTGGTGCAGCCAGTCGGCACCCGCTAGGGCATCAAAGCCGTAGCCGGAGCCGAAGATAGCCAAGCTGTGCGCCAGTGGAGGAAAGGCGAGGTAATTGATCTCATTCTCGGTGATGAAGATATGCGCCACCGGTGGATTGAGCTGGGCGAAGGTGTCGGCGTTGAGGGTGATATCTTGATCGCCTGAGCAGCCCGCATTGTCGCCCATGATTAGGCGGATAGCCGGATCGAGCGGGCGGCAACGAAGCCGTAGGGGTTTATCGTGAAAGCCATAGCGACGAGCAAAGCCGGCGGCGCCGGAGAAGTCCGTATTGATGGCATCTGCGGGTAGAATCAGATCGAACAGCTCTGCCAGCACGCCGCGATGGTGCTCAATAAACTTGCTGTCGATACCGGCGGCATCAACTTGGCGTAGATAGATGCCAGGGGTCGGGCGTGCTTGTTGCCACTGCACCATGGTTAGCAGTTGCGGCCAGGCATCGCGCAACTCCAGCGCCTTGAGTGGTCGTCGTGCCAACCAGGCGCAGAGCTGAGGTATTTGTAGTTTAGTGCTGGCACAGAGACCATCAAAGGCTTTGAGTTCACGCGACTTTCCAATCAGTGCCACCGCCTGTTGGGCGTTGTCGATGTGCAGCGCACAGGGCAGTTGGTTTTGGCCTAGGTTGCGATGGTGGATCTCGCGTTGCTCCAGTGTCAGCCCGTGGTGTTCGGCCAATGCCCGCAGCTCCTGCCCCCACGCGCGCACCGCAGCAAACTGCTCCAGCATCACCTTCGCTGATGGCTGCTTGAGCGGCAGCCGTAGCGGGAATGGTTGGGATGACGAGGAGAGGCATGCACCATCATCGAGCAGCGCGCGGCAGATCTCACCGCGCTGCCAGCGGCGCATCAACTGCTGGCGAATCGCCGCTGCATCCGTCGCTTGATCGCTCCAGCTCACGCGGAATGCTTCATGCGTTTTCGTCGGCGTGGAACGCCTTTCGTTGCAGGCGGAACTCCTCTATGGTCAGGTTGCGTACGCTGGAGCTTTGGCCAGATTGGTTGCTGATAAAACCGACATGGCGCACATGGGGCTCAATGATGTGGATCTTCTGCATCGGGGTGACGATCAATAGTTGCAGGTTGAGCTGCGCAAACAGCCGCAGGCCATACTCAGCCGACTCATCCGAGCCGCGGCCAAATGCCTCGTCGATCACCACAAAGCGGAACGAACGCGAGCGCACCGCATTCCACTCCAACCCAAACTGATAGGCTAAGCTGGCGGCGAGAATGGTGTAGGCCAGTTTCTCCTTTTGGCCGCCGGATTTACCGCCAGAATCGGCGTAGTGCTCATATTCGCTGTCATCCTCACGCCAGCGCTCGGAGGCAGCAAAGCGGAACCAGCTGCGCACATCGCTCACCTTGCGCATCCAGCGTTGGTCGGCATCAATCATCCCCTCGCGGCCGCGAAAACGCTCGATAATCTGCTTAACCTGCAAGAACTTGGCTTCGGAGTATTGCGCGTCCTCCGAGCCGGTCAGCGCCCCCTCGGTGCAGGCGCGTAGCTCTTGCTGGAAGCTGCGGATATCACTATCTACCTCCGGTTGCGCTAGCAGCTTGATGTAGCGTCCTGGCACATAGTCGATCTGGGTCAGCGAGCCGTTGATATGCTCGATGCGCTCTTTGATGGTCTCGCGTTCGCGCAGCAGATGGCTCTGGAAATTGGCGATCTCGCGGATGGTGTTTTCGTTGAGCAGCTCCTTGAAACGCGCCTCGAAGCGGGGTAGGTCATCGGCGTTGAGCGCCTCCAGCATCGCCTTGTATTCATGTGCCGAACGCAGATCGATATCCACCTCCCGGGTTTCAAGTGCAAACTCCTTGTTGTATCCCCCCATCATCCGGATGATGCTGTCGCGCAGTCGGGAGAGCTTGCCGCTCTCACCATCGATGCGTGCTTGCAGCCAATTGCGTAGCTGTTGCTCATGGCTATCGCAAGACTCCACGCTGTGCTCGGTCCCTTTCAGCGCCTCGGCGGCGTAGCCATCGAGTGCGGTGAAGTGCTCTTGGTGCTGCGCCGCATGCTCTGCCAGCAACGCTTGCAGCTTTTCCATCATGCGCTGTGCGGTATCGCGGCGCTCCGCGTTTCTGGCGCGGTCGTCGTTGCGATCCTTGAGCAGCCGTTCAGTTTCCGCCAAGCTAACCAGCACCGCTTGGCGCTGGTCGCTTAAGGCGCGTAGCCGATCCGAAGCCGCCTCCAGCGCCGCCTTCTCCTGCTGCAACTGTGCAATCTCCACCGCCAACGGCTTCCAGTCGATATCGGTAAAATCCCGATACTCTTTGAGGCCGCTCAAGGCATCCAGTTGCTGTCGCACCCCTTTGAGCTCGGTCATTAGGGCGGCAATCTGACCCCCGACCTGCGCCAGTTGTTGCTCCATCCGCGCCGCTTCCGCCTCCAGGGCGGCAATCTTCTCCGCATTGCTCCAACCGAGCACAAAACGGCTGCGATCATCAATGCGATGGCGATCATCCTTCTCGTGGCGGCCTCCCTTAGCCTTGATCTGGCCATGACGGGTGATGGCGCGCGCTTCACGCTGAAATTGCTCAGAGCTGTCGCAGCAGGCGTAATCAAAGCGGTGGGCGATCTCCTGCTCAAGCCAGTCATAGAAGGGGGAGTCAGGTTTGATCTCCAGCTTGCGGGCCAGTGAGTTGGCTCCCGATTCGGGCAGCATCCGTGCGCCTGCACGCTTCCGCACCCGGAAATAGACCAAGCGCCCTTGCAGATGGTGCTGATCCACCCAAGCGGCGACCTGACCATAGCGCGCGTCCGGCACCAGCAGTGAAAGGCCGAAGCCATGCACCAGCCGCTCGGCGGCCCCCTGCCAATCGCGGGCATCCTCACGCACCTGAATCAACTCGCCGGCAAACGGCATCGTTGCTTCATCGAGCGCCAGCGCCTCACACAGCTTAGCGCGAATCGCTACCTGTTGCTCAGGAATGTTGTTTTTACGCCGCCTCAGACTGGTGAGCTCACGCTCTAGGGCGGTGTGTTGTTGCCGGCCCTGTTTGAGTTCGACTCCAAGCTCCTGCATGCTGTTCTGGTGTGTCGCCTCGGCGTTCTCCAGCGTCTCATGCAGCGCAGCGCAGTGTTGGTGCAGTTGGAGGAAGGCATCCACATCCTCCACCGCAGCCAGTGCGAGATCGCACACCAATTTGGCATGGCTCTCGGCGCGTTTCAACCGTTGAAGCTTCTCCGCCTCCCGCTCGCGTATCGCCGCCTCCAGTTGGGCGATGCGATCCCCGCCCTGATCGCCAATGGCGCGCTCCAGATCGCGCTCCTGTTGCCGTTCGCGCACCACCTTCTCCTCCAGTTGCATGATGCGGTGTTGCAATCGCGCCAGCTCCGCATCGAGTTTGCTGATGCGTTGCGCCAGCAAACCACACTGGATGCGGGCGAAGTAGGGCTTGAGCGCTTCACGGCAGTTGCGCAGCATCGTTACCGCTACATCCAGTGCGTCATGGCGATCACAATCAGCGACCAGCGGAGTGAGCATCGCGACCTGCCGCTTGGCCTTGAGCACCGCCGCGTGGGCGTGACTTAAATCATCAAAATGGGCAATCAAGGCGGCAATGCGCGGCGCAACATCGAACGGCTCCAGCATGTGGCTACGGACAAATCCGGTCAGGTTGCCGATCGATTTCATCGACACCGTCTGGTGAAACAGCTCCAGCGCTTGAGCATTGTCGATACCGAAGCGGCGCCTGAAGTGGGCGCCATAGGGCGGAAAGGCATCAAACAGTGCCACGCCGCTCTGCTTGAGCTGCCTTCGTAGCAGACTGATATCGGAGCCAAAACCACCAAAGTCCTTGGCGATAGAGCGCTCGCCGTCGGCCACGGCATAGAGCCGTTCGGGCTGCCCCTGCGGCTGCCGGAACCAGAACATCTGAGCCAAAGTCACCGTTTGTTCATAACCGGCGTTGTGAAACACCCCGAGCACCACCGAGTAGCTACTGTGATCGCGCAGCGCCACTGCTTTGGCCTTGCCGGTCGCTTCGTTCTGTTCGGATTTGTACTCGCCCAGCACATAGGTACGCAGGCTGCGCTCCTTGGCTGCCGCACCAGCCGCTCGGTTGTAGGCGACACGATGGGCGGGAACCAGCAGGGTGGTCACCGCATCGACTAGGGTGGATTTGCCGGAGCCGATGTCCCCAGTAAGCAGGGCATTTTCGCCGTTTAAGTGGAAGCTCCAGACATCGCGGTCAAAGGTGCCCCAGTTGAACACCTCCAGGCGCATCAGGCGAAAGCCGGTCAGTGCATCGTCGTGAACGAATTCGAGCTCCATGGCTGGGCTGGATTGGGTGGTGGTTGCGGTCATGGGCGTGCTCCCTCGGGTTGCAGGCGGGCGCGGTATTCACTCAGCCGCTGGTCAAACTCCGCCAGCCACTGGGCATCAACAAAGGCCTTGATGATGCGATGAAGCTCGATCATCTGCTCCTGCCCACGCAGGCGGCGAAGGAATCCCATCTTGGCGATTTGATTGATATAAGTCTCCACCTGATCGATCAAGCGTACCTCGTTGCTGCCCTCGGGAAGAAAGACGCGAATCATCTCCACCACCTCATCGCGTGACAGAATCAGCCGAGTACCGCCCCCAGCAGCATCGTGCTCCGCCAGCTTCTTGCGCAGTAGCGCCAGCAAGAGACTGATCGGAAAGGAGAGCTGTCGTCGAGCCACCAGTCGCGGCAGTTTGGCGGCAGCTTCACTGTCGTCATCACCATCATCGTCGCGCGAACGCAAGAAGGCATACCCCTCTGCCTCATCGACCATCAGCTCCAGCCCCAACACCGCCACGAAATCACCCACCGCAGCCTGTAGCGTGAGCAGTTGCGCCCACAGTCGAGGATCTATCTCGCGATCAATCACCCCCTTGAGCAGCGGCAATACCACCATCGGTAGTTGGGGCAGGGGAGCCGTTGTTTCATCCATCGTTGTTGGCATACTCGCTCCTCATCGCACAAAAATCACGCGCGGCAGGGTTGCTTTGCGGGTGACGCCATCGCCTTGTTCCCAGGTAATGAACTCCACACTGCTATCATCAAACAGGCTGTGCTTCCGTTCGCTGGCCAGTTGCAGCCAGACCATCAGTTCGGCCAGTCCGTGTTGCAGCGGAAACTGCGTTAAGAGTTCGCCCAGACCGATTTGTGGTTGGTGTTGTAGCGCCCGGTTGAGATGGTTGCGTAGCTGCGATTTGTCCACCACCACCTGGCTGAACAGGGCGCTGGCATCGGCACGCTCCTCACCGGCAGCCAACTCGACTGCGGCAAGTGCGACCTCTTGTGCGGGCCGGTACAGCGGTCGCTCCATTGGCAGCTGAATCGACACCCCCATCTCGCGCATCGCCATCACCGCATCCGGTGGCGGCGCCTCGCGACAGGCCAGTGCATTGGCCTCAATGCCATGGAGAATCTCCATAATGCGCCGATTCTCCAGCCACGCCTGATCATCGAGAAAGCGGCGCAATTGACGGGATAATTGCGCCACCGTGCGCTGGGTATGTTCACCCGCCGACAGCCAGTCGTAGTGCACTCGGCGCAAGCGTGGATCGGGTTTGTCATCGGCCACTGCGGGTAGGGCGAGCACCTTGTCCAGCAACGCGGTCAACTCCTCTTGGCGCTGACTCGACATCAAAAAGTCCCAGAAGGCGCGAAAGCTGCGTCCCTGATCGGAATCGGTGATGGCATCGCATTCGCCCAGCACATCGGCCAGTAGCATCCCCTTACCACCCTCCCACAGGGCGATGCGCTCGCGTACCCGACGATCCAGGGTGCGGAAATTCTGCTCTACCTCACGGAAATCACTCAACAGTTCATGCGCCATCATCACGAATTGCTGAAATCGATCCTTGAGCGCAGTTTGGTCCAGTAGCGGAATATCGCCGTGCTGGATGCGGGCAATCTCGCCATCAATCTCCCGCCGCCGCTTCTTGAGCTCGGCGATACGCAGCTTAGGATCGCTCTCGCTCCCCTCCACGATCTGATGCAAGAGGTCAAACAGGGTCAGCAATCGCGATTCGGTGCCGATAAACTGACGCGCCGTGAGGCTGGCCAGCCAGCGGATCCCTTTTTCCGTCGCCGGAGTTAGGTCGTAGTGGGCCTCATCGGAGTTTTGTGGATAAAACTTGCGCAGCCAAGCTTGGCTATTATCGGACCACTCGTTGAGATACTCCTGCGCACTACGAGGGTAGCGATCATCCCCCAGCCGCGCACGCAGGGCGAAGAGCTCATCCTCCAGCGCCTCGGTAAGATCGGACTGGCAGAGCTCGCGCAAATTGGGCGCGATAAAGACCCGATGGAGAAAACTCGCCACCAACGCCGCGTTGTCTGCCCGCAACAGTCGCCACGCCGGATGGTTGTGCCGCAACGCATCCAGCGCATCAAAACTCATGCCGCTATTCACTGATCGCTTACTCCCTCCCCAGGGAAACAATTCTCCCCCACCATCCCGGTTAAAGACTCGCGCGCTCTCCACCCTTCGGTCTCCAGCATTGGCTTGTCATAAAATGCTTCAACCGGCCCTAGGCAGAGCAGGGCGATGGGGTTCGCACCCATTGGGCAGACGAGTAGGGCGGCGACATCGGCAGGATCGAAAAAGGAGACCCAGCCCATGCCAAGATTCTCCGCTCTTGCCGCCAACCACATGTTTTCAATGGCGCAGGCGGCCGAACACAGCGCCATCGCTTCGGGCATCGTGCGGCGGCCAAACACGGTGCCATCGTCGGGGGCGAGCACCACTGCGATCAGCTCAGCACAGTCGCGGATCCCCTCGATCTTGAGCTGCATAAACTCAGTTTTGCGCCCATCCATTGCCGCCGCAGTGCAGTGCTTCTCTGCTTCAACCAGCGTAATTAACTGTTCTCGTAGTGCCGCATCGGTAATCCGCACAAAGCGCCATGGCTGCATGAAGCCGACGCTGGGTGCGGCATGTCCTGCGCTAAGAATGCGTTGCAGCGCCTCCGTCTCCACCTCGCCACCCGCGAAATGGCGCATGTCGCGCCGGGCGTGGATCACCCGATAGGCGACCTCGCGTTCAGCGGTGGAGAATTGGTCAGCCACAGGCCGATCCATCTGGGCCACGGTGGTAGATTAGATCCTCTACCGGTTCACCGCCGATTAGATGCTGTTCGATGATCCGATCCATATTTTCGGCGGTGACATGGTAGTACCACACCCCGTCGGGCTGCACGCAGAGCAGTGGTCCGCCTTTGCAGGTACCAAAACAGGTGGCGCGGCTGCGTTTCACCCGCAGAGCGCCTTGGTTGATCCCTGCCGCTTTGAATTTCTCGCCCAGAGTGTCGTACAACTCCTGACCACCGCCAGCGGTGCATCGTGGCCCGATGCAGACAATGAGATGGCGGCGGTAGTCCATCATGGTCGGTTTGATGATCTCAATCATGGGTGTTCAATCCTTGCCAGTATTGATCGAAGGCAGTGCGTGCTTTGGCGTTGAAGGCCTCACCATCGCGCACCAACAGCAGGCGAAACACCAGAGCGCCAGCACCATTGAGGAGGTGTATCCCCATTGATTTTTCACCCCGGCGGGCGAGGAAGGCGTGATCGACTTCACTCCAGTGGATATGGAGGTGGAAGGCGTCGCTGACACAATTGAGCCAGTCGCCTTTCCGTGATAACTGATCGCCATTGAGGAGCAGCTCGCTCACCGCACCGGCCGGAGCACGAACCACCGCCCGCAGCCGACCCCAGCTGGGTAAAATGGCCAATAGCGGTTCTAGTTGTTCGCTCGGCACGCGCACCGCGTGGTAGTCACCCGCAGGCTCTTCATCCGTTGCGCCAGCTACTGCGGTGAGCACCTCGCCCAACGGGGCATCGAAATAGGCGGTGATCTTCTCCCAGCTGGAGCCATTGCCATCATCCAGCCAGCGCCGCATGCAGCCGTGCCACCCCTCCAGCCCCATCGATAGCGAGCGTCCGGCCTGTTCTCCAACCTTGGCATCGCCAGTTAATTCATTGTATTTATTACCATAACCTCGAGGGGTGATCAGCAGTCCCTCCTGGACATAGGAGGAGGAGTTGCCGATCAACACGGTGGTCAACATGCCGATCTCACAATCGGCCATGTGATCAAGCGTGGTGATTTGAATCTGTTGCCGTCGGCGGTAGGCCGATTTGACGATCGCCACCGGCGTGGTGGCGGCACGGTGCTGCAACAGAATGCGTTGTGCCTCGACGATCTGCCCGGTGCGCCGCCCCGACTTGGGGTTGTAGAGCCCGATGACAAAATCGGCACTACCCACCGCATCGATGCGCTTGCGGATGGTGGGCCACGGGGTGAGCAGGTCGGAGAGCGAGATCGAGCAGAAGTCGTGGGTCAGTGGCGCACCGACCAGCGAGGCGCAGCTGTTGAGTGCGGTGGTGCCGGGCACCACCTCGACGGTGATCGCTGAATCGGGCGTCCAGCCGTGTTGAAACAGCACCTCATAGGTGGGGCCAGCCATGCCGTAGACACCGCCATCGCCCGACGAGATCAGCGCCACTACTTTCCCCTGCTTGGCCGTCTCCCACGCCTCAACGCAGCGGTCGATCTCTTCGGTCATCCCCTTTTTGATCACCTTTTTGCCATCGAGCAGGTCACGAACCAGCTTGATGTAGGTTGTGTAGCCAATCACCACCTCGGCCTCGGCAATAGCTGCGCGGGCGCGAAAGGTCATCTGATCGGCATCGCCAGGGCCGAAGCCAACGATGAGGATTTTTCCCTGTTTTTCACCACCGAGGCGTGGAGGCAGAGAGGTTTCTTGGGTTGTATTTTCCATCAAGCTATTCCTTAATCCGGCAGATCGAGACGGTGGCATTTTTGCCATCGCTGCCTTGCTGTTTTTGTTTTTCAACGATCAGGTCGGTCATGCTGCCCCTCGCATACAGGATCGCAGCCGCCTCACTCACCGATGGAGTACCGACATACTTCATCACTGTTGCCGAGGGGTTGGGTACCTCCACCTTGGCTAATTGCGCCGCCGAATAGAAGACGATTGGCCAGCAGTGGTGCTCGCACACCGCCAGCAGGCCGGTCTCATCGGATTTTTTATCAATCGAGGCCGCTGCCACCACATCTTGCAACCCGCAATGCGCTGCCGCCAATGCCTGCACAATCGCGATATTGATGGTCTCCTCTGGCGTCCCTCGGTCGCAGCCTAAGCCGAGCACTATTGGGTTTTTCTCGTTGACGCCTCTCGTCATGGCCGATAAACCACCAACCGTTCCGGCAGGCGTTGCCAAATATCTTCGGGCAGGGTGCGGTTGGTGATCCATAACAGGGCGGAAAACTGGCTGACATCGACATCCTCAAAGCGGGTGAATAGATGAATGCTTTTGGGCAGAGGCACTGGGCGTGTCCACCAATCCTGTGACGGGTTTGCCCGTTCATCGATCAAGGCAATCAGCTCCTCATTGACCACATGGGCGGAGACTCGGGTGATGTTGATTTTTGGTGCCTCCACCTGCCACCCCAGTTCGCGCCCCAGAATATCGACAGGAATGGTTTTGCCGACATCGGAGGCGGTGGTTAGCACTGGGGTGGCACCGATCAGGGCAGCAAGATGTTCCGCCCACGCATTGGCACCGCCGATATGTCCGGAGAGCAGTGGGATGACAAACTGGCCGGCATCATCCACTACCAGCACGCCGGGATCTTCGTCTTTTGATTTCAGATGCGGCGCAATCAGTCGCACTACCGCGCCGAGTGAAACGAAGAACACGATTTGATCATAATCGGCAAATAGCGGCGCAATCTGTGCCCGCAACGCGCCATCATAGGGTAACACCCTATTAGCGAGGTGGGCAAAGGTGTCGGTAAATTTCTGCGAGGTGATGATCTCCGCTTGCGGAAGCCGTGGGGCAAGCTGAGCTGCCTGTGTGGTACCATGTTTGGTGATGGCAACCAGCGCCACGCTGCCATCTAGTGGTTTTATCTGGTTCATTTAGTGATCCTTTTTCGTAACTACTCAGCTCACTCCCGGTTTTCCTGATAGCGGCGTTGAAAAATGCGCATTGACAGTAGTAAACGCCGCTTTTTCGCCTTGCTATCAGAAAAACCGGAAGCGATCTGAGCAGTTACGGGATGTTTTCAATGGATGCTGAGTAGTTACCCTTTTTCTTGCAACCACGAATGAGGTCTCCCCGTTTGCGGTTGGGGTTGCGCACTAGCATTAGTGATAGGTAATTTACCTTTTGACCCTTCAACGATGCAACCTCGCGCACCACACGCTCCTCTGGAGATCCGGCTTTTTCGACAAACAGGGTATCAGTCAGGAGGTCGCGCGCACTGAGCCAATCAATCAGGCTATCGAGCAGCGGTTTTACCTTGAGCAGTACTAGGGTGTCAAAGTGGGGCAGTAGGGTGTCGAGTTCATGCAGGCCATAACCCGCAGGCACAATCGCCACGGTGTCATCGGTCTCCGCCAGCGGCATGCCGCTATCGGCTGCCGCTGCATTAAAGGAGGGAACGCCAGCGATGATCTCTACCGTGATGGCACAGTTGAGCCCTTGAACAGAGCGCGCCAGATAGGTGAAGGTGGAGAAGGTGGAGGCATCGCCCTCAACCAAAAACACCACATCGCGCCCAGCTTGCAGCAGCGGCAGAATCGTTGCCGCCGCTATCGCCCACGATTTTGCTAGTAGTTCGGCATCATGTGTCATCGGGAAGATGAGTGGGATTGCATCGTACGGTGTGGCTAGGCCGGATCTGGTGGCGATGCCCAGTGCGTGGCTGCTTCCGCCGCGTTTGCGTACCGGGTAGCACCAGCATGCGGTGCTATTGATGGCTTCCCACGCTTTGCGCGTGATTAAGCCCGGATCGCCGGGGCCGAGTGAGGCGGCGATGAGTTTGCCGAGGGGGGCGGATGCTGATGCGGATGGCGTCAGAGGCGTCGCGGTAACGATCCACACCGGGTTTTCTGCGCCCATGCGGTGCATGTGCAGGATCGGTTTGCTGCGTGATACCTGCATCTGGGTGACATCCCACGCTGCATTGAGTCTCTTCAGTGTCTCCACCGCAGCGCTGAGGTTTTCGAGGGTAACGAAATTCATCACCAAGTGACCGCCGTCCTTAAGACGCGACAAAATCAGACCAATCAGCGTCGCCAGTTCACCACCGGAGCCGCCAACAAATACCGCATCAGGATCCGGCCAGGCGTCGATTTCATGGGGTGCTTTGTTATGGATCAAGGTGTAGTGGTGGATGCCCATCTGTTGGCGGTTGCTCTCGGCAATGGTGAAGTCGGCGGCGTTTTTTTCGATGGCATAGACCCAGCCATTGGGGCATAGCCTTGCCGCCTCTAGGCCGACTGCGCCGGAACCGGCACCAATATCCCACACAATGCTGTTCTTTTTTAGCTGCATCTGGGACAGCGACACCGCCCGTACCTCGCGCTTGGTGATCAGCCCCTTATCGGGTCGGCGCTGGTTGAAATATTGATCCTCCAAGCCAAATATTACTGGCTGTTCGGGCGAATTTTTGCGTTGCAAAATCACCATGTTGGGATCAGCAAACGCTTGGGTCGCGAGCTCGCCAATCGGGACACCTCGAACCATGCGTGCATCCGGCTGCAATAGCCGTTCGGCCACCATCATCTCGAAATCGTTGTCCAGACCTTCGTGGCACAGCAAGCGCGCAATGCGGGCGGGGTTGTTGTCTGGGCTGGTAAAAACAACGATTTTTCGATGCTGTGTGCAGGCCTTGAACAGCGGATACAGGCCGTGCGCCTTTCCTGGGTTTTGTGACCATTCCCCAGCATCTTTGCTATGCACCGAGCAGATATAACCATCCTCCCAACTGATACCTGCCCGTGCACAGGCCAGTTGTAGCGCAGATAGGTTGGGCATGATCAGCAACGCCTCGGTGCCGAGTTTGCCGATCAAATAGTTGCCGATTCCGTGGCATAGTGGGTCGCCAGTGGCCAATACGACCACCGATTGTTGGCGGTCGATGCCTGCGGTGATCCAGTTTGGCACCTGTTTCAGGTTCCCAGTCAGGTCATGGATTTGCGCATTGGGATCGAATGTCTTTGCGAACAGCCGCAAGGTACGGCGAGCGCCAATCACAACATCGGCCTGCTGCAATATAGTCAAGGCATCCGAGCTTAACCCTGCAACACCACTATCCAATACCCCGAGAATAACAGCTTGTTTCTCTCTGGGTCTCTGTGCCTCGGTGGTAAATTTTTTTGTTATATTTTTCATACCGCGTAACTACTCAGCACCCTAGCAGAAAATGGCTGTAACTGCTCAGATTGCCTCCGGTTTTTCTGATAGCAAGGCGAAAAAGCGGAGTTTACTACTGTAAATGCGCATTTTTCAACGCCGCTATCGGGAAAATCGGGAGTGAGCTGAGTAGTTACCATACCGCTTCACCCTCGACATCCGCCAATGGATTCCCTGCAAAATCACAGACCAGCACGCGGATGGAAAATGTATTGGCATAGCGCCCGCTTAAGGTGTTAATTGTGCGCCGTGCTAGGGCATGATAAAAGGGTGTGGCAAGCCCTAGATCCTCCATGGTTTCGGCGGCAAAACGGGCGGTTTCTGCCTGTTTGATCTCGGCACAGTGACTTTCCGGCGCGCCACATTGTTTGGCGATCTCCGCCAGCAGGGTGGTATTCACCGCTTGGCGATTGGCGTGGGTGATGATTTCACCTTGCGCCATTTTGGTTAGCTTTCCCACCATCCCGCCGATAATGATCTGTTTGATCCCCTCTTTGGCGCAACTATCCAGTGCCGGGCCAAGAAAATCGCCCATCTGGACAAAACAGGCGGGAGCCAGATCTGGTAGCGCCGCAATCACGAATTTTTCGGTGCGGCCGCCAGTGGTTAGTACCACCGTCTCCTGTCCTTGATTGGCTGCGACTTCAATCCCTTGCACCACTGAAGCCCTGAATGCGGCAGTGGAGTAGGGGTGGACAATACCGGTGGTGCCGAGAATAGAGATGCCACCCATAATGCCCAACCGATGATTGAGGGTTTTTTTTGCCATCTCCTCGCCTCCGGGCACCGAAATGGTGATCTCCAGACCATGGGTATCGAGCAAGACATGGCCGACTTCGCGTACATTGGCTTCGATATTTTGGCGCGGCACCGGATTGATGGCGGCACCACCAACCTCAAGGCCCAGTCCGCGCATGGTGATGGTGCCGACACCTGAGCCACCGGTGATGACAATCGCTCCTGCTTGTCCACTAAGGAGGCATACATCGGCAGTGAGATGGGCACCATTGGTGCAATCCGGATCATCGCCCGCATCCTTGATGCAGACTGCGTGGGCATGGTCACCATCGTGCGCTCCGTTATGGATAGCAAAGCGAACTCGCGACCCATTGGGCAGTAGCGATTCTATTGCTGGTGGAACATTCCCCGTCATCAAGCCGACCACCGCCGCGCGTGCTGCCGCTGCCGCATTGGCGCCAGTGGTGAATCCTTTGCGTGTTCCGCGCGTTTTTTGTTTCATACAATTGCTCGCCATTCATGGCGCTGATTCACCACCTCACCGATGATCACGATGGCGGGGGAGGATCCGCTCAGTCGTCCAGCAGTTACATCGCCCAGAGTTCCGTAGGCGTGTTGTTCTTGTGGTAGCGTAACGGCGTGCAGGATGGCAATGGGTGTGGTCGCGTCCATGCCTGCGGCGATGAGGTTTTTGGCAATTTGTGGCAGGTTGTGGGTGCCCATATAGATCACCAACACCGGAAAGGCGGCCACTAGCGCACGCCAGTCGAGGCGTGATTTTTCCTGCGCCTCATGTCCGGTGATAAAGGCGAGTGAGGCGTTGATCTGACGATCGGTGACGGGAATCCCTGCCATCGCAGGAGCGGCTACGCCGGAGGTGATGCCGGGAATGATGCGAAAGCGAATACCAGCCGTTGCCAGTGCGCGCACCTCTTCGCCACCACGGCCGAAAACAAAAGGGTCGCCGCCTTTGAGTCGGACGACGCGTTTTCCAGCTTGGGCTAGGCGCAGCAGCGTTTCACAGATATCCTGTTGATTGGCGGATGGTTTGCCGCCGCGTTTACCAGCGAAAATGCGCTCTGCGCTGTTGCAGGCTAGCGCCATGATGGCATCAGAAACCAAGGCATCGTGTACAATGACATCACAATTAGCGATCAGTTTGGCTGCGGCTAAGGTGAGTAGGCTAGGGTCCCCCGGCCCAGCACCAACCAGTGCGACCTCTCCTGAGTGAAGTGGTGCGTCGAGCTTCATGGATTGGTTTCTTGCGCTTCAGCCAAAGCCAGCATGGCGTGAATGGCAGACACCACCAAGGTCGATCCGCCCTTACGACCACGGGTAATGACCCAAGGGGTTTCACTCTGCGCTGCGACCGCATCCTTGGATTCAGCCGCAGAGACAAAACCTACTGGCATGCCCACGATCAGCGCCGGACGCACCCCCTCCTCACGGATGAGACGGATCACCTCGAGCAGGGCGGTGGGCGCATTGCCGACACCGATAATGGCACCATCGAGCAGCCCCGCGCGGTGTGCCTTGCGCATCGCCTGCACCGCGCGGGTGGTGGCCTCACGCTTGGCGTTTTCAATCACATCGTCATCGGAGATAAATTGATGTGTTGCGACACCAAAATGCGTCAATCGAGGCTTGGATAGGCCGACACAGATCATCTCGACATCGGCCACAATCGGCGCGCCAGCCGCAATGGCCTTCAGCCCCGCTTGCATGGCATCGGGATGAAACTCGGTCAGGCCATTGAATTCGAAATCCGCTGTGGCATGAATCATCCGCCGTACCAGCGGCCACTGCTGCTCAGTATAACTGCCACGATCCCCAGCCTCAGCATCGACGATGGCAAAGGAGGAGTGCTCAATCTTTCGGCCGGCTTGGGTGAGCTGCTCGGTGACGATATTTTGAGAAGTATGCTTTTCATCACAGAGGCAGAGAGGCACAGCGTTTTTGAGTTTGGGAAGATTCAGCACCTGTCGTTTGATGCCTTGCTTCAACAAAGATTCATGAAAGTTGATCAATAGGCCAAGGCCAATGCCGCTGAGTTTGAGATAGCTAATCAGTTGCGCTTCGTGCACAGGCAACAGTTTCGAGACTGCTTTCATCTCAATAACGACACTGTTTTCCACCACCAAATCGAGACGAAAGGTGGTGGAAAGGGGGGAGCCTTTGTCAACCAGCGGTAGCTCTATTTGCCGTTTGAACGCCAAGTTTTGCATGGTCAATTCCACACAAAGCGCTTCCTCATACACGGATTTGAGCAGACCCGGTCCTAACTCCCGATGAACGGCAACGGCCGCATCAATGATGGCATTGGTCAGTTGATCCTCTTTCTCTGTGCCTTTGTTCCTCTGTGGTGAAATGCTTTTATTCATGGATCTCCTTCATTTGGGCCTCTTGCAAAACTCTGGGTGGATGCGTGGGAAGCCCACTTTGAGTGTATTTTCAGGATGAAAATGCGCCAGAGTGGGGAAGCCAATCGCCGCGCATGAGTTTTGCAAGAGGCTCATTGGTGATGGTGGGATTCGGCTCCATGCTCTTCGGCGAAGGCGCGGTATTTACAGCCGTCGCACTCCAGCATGGTTGGTTCATCGACACCTTCGCCGATGGCCTCGGCGACGCGGCTGTCGAGCAGGTCATAAATCGCATCGTTAAAGCCGATGTATTGGCCGAGTGCAAAGGCAACCGAGGGGTATTGCCCCTTTAATCGTTCAATCTGGCGAGCGATGCGTTCAATGAGTACGCCGGTGTAGAGGTAGTATGGCAAGACGATGATCTGTTTCATGCCGCAGACGACTTGTCGTTGCACTACCGTCTCGATCTTGGGAAAGGTGATGCCGGTGAAGGCGATATCGATCAATTCATGATCGGTGGTTTCAAATAGCCAACGCGCCATTTTAGCCAGTTCACCATTGGCCACCATGTCCGATGATCCGCGTCCCAATAGTACCACACCGCTGTTCTTTGCATCCGGCGCATCCAAGGCCAACATCGCTTGGCGTAACTCGAATTGCAGCGCCTGCAATATTTTTGTGCCTGCGCCTAGGTGTTTGGCCATGATGAATGCAACATCGGGATGCCGCTGACGCGCATTTGCGATGTGGTGGGGGATCTCCATTTTCACATGACCCGCAGCGCCTAAGATGAGTGGCACCACGATGACCCGGGCAGAGTTGCTTGCCGCCAAATCCATCCCTGCATCCAATAGCACCTCGGCAAACTCAATAAAGCAGACCTCGATGCGATCAGATGGACGGCGCTGGCGCCACTGTGCAGCAACGCTCGCGATCTCCTCATTGCCTTTCGGGTTCCGCGAGCCATGACCGACTAGTAGAATGGTATTATGCATCTATTTTTCCTTTGTGCCTCGTAACTACTCAGCTCACTCCCGGTTTTCCTGATAGCGGCGTTGAAAAATGCTCATTTACAGTAGTAAACTCCGCTTTTTCGCCTTGCTATCAGGAAAACCGGAAGCAATCTGAGCAGTTACGGTGCCTCTATGGGTAACTACTCAGCTCACTCTCGGTTTTCCTGATAGCGGCGTTGAAAAATGCTCATTTACAGTAGTAAACTCCGCTTTTTCGCCTTGCTATCA
>JAUZRF010000096.1 GCA_030950645.1 Mariprofundales bacterium | reverse complement strand
GTCGAGCTCACGCGCGACAACGATCTGAGTTTTGTCTACGAAGCACCGGGCATTACGATGGGCGTCATCACCCTAAGCGGGTACTATAAAGGAGCCAGCGTAGCCAAGTTTTTCCGCTCCGCAATGCCCAAGCAACAGTGGCAGTTTCTCAATGCATTCAGCGAGGGCGATAGCTACATGCTTAATTTTCTCAAGCCAAAAAAATTGTGCGTGATTAACATCCGCGAAGGTGCCCTCTCCACACGCGTTACGATTAAGGTAGGCCCCACCAAAACGGGACCGTAACCACACCACTCACGCAGGCAACAATTGCGGGGTGGGGGCGCTGCCGCTATGGTTCGCCGCCGCTTGTGGGACTAAACATTCAAGCTTAATTGATTGTATAGATCAAATCAAGAACTTACCAACCCACTATAGAAAACATTCCGTAGCGGCTCAGATTGCTTCTGGTTTTTCTGATGGCAAGGCGAAAAAACGGGGTTTACTACTGTAAATGAGTTTTTTCAACGCTGCTATCGGGAAAACCAGAAGTGAGCTGAGCCACTACAAAAGATAAGAAGAGAGAAAACATGGCATTGGCAATGGAACGCAAGAACGAAATCATGGGCAAATTCGCCACCAAAGAGGGCGATACTGGTTCACCTGAGGTGCAGGTCGCACTGCTGACCGAACGGATCACCGAGCTCTCCGAACATTTCAAAATTCACCACAAGGATCACCACTCCCGTCGTGGCCTGCTCAAAATGGTTGGCCGTCGCCGCAATCTACTCAAGTACTTGCGGGACCGGAATTTCAACCGCTATCGCACGCTGATCGAAACCCTCGGACTGCGCCGCTAAATCCCAAGCGTGTAATGAACAAGGCGATCCATGTGGGTCGCCTTGTTCGTTTTCAGC
The DNA here is from genome assembly GCA_030950645.1 of Mariprofundales bacterium. Lineage (GTDB taxonomy): Bacteria > Pseudomonadota > Zetaproteobacteria > Mariprofundales > J009 > JAUZRF01. The sequence goes on along the minus strand of JAUZRF010000096.1, from coordinate 8,391 downwards.
GATGCGGCCATTGGCCAAAATGACCAATAAACAAGCGTAACTACTCAGCTCACTCCCGGTTTTCCCGATAGCGGCGTTGAAAAATGCGCATTTACAGTAGTAAACTCCGCTTTTTCGCCTTGCTATCAGAAAAACCAAAAGCAATCTGAGCAGTTACAGCCATTTTCTGGTAGGGTTCTGAGTAGTTACAAACAGGCAACTGTATGGCCTAAGCATCACACCCAACACCATTTCTCAAGTAGCGCAACAACCACCTACTATTTATACTAAAGTAAGTTCATAAAAGAAAAAGAAGAAAAATATGTTTGATATCAAGACTGTCCGTGCCACCGTTGGCACGCAAGAACTCTCAATAGAGACAGGGCGCATTGCTCGCCAGGCCAATGGTGCCGCACTGATTCGCGTTGGCGATGTGGTACTGCTAGTGGCAGCCACCGCTGCCAAGCAGCCGCTGCAGGGGGTGGATTTCATGCCACTCACCGTCCATTATCAGGAGAAAACCTACGCCGCAGGCCGCTTTCTGGGAGGCTTCTTCAAACGCGAAGGTCGCCCCTCTGAAAAAGAGACCCTGACCAGCCGCCTGATCGACCGCCCACTTCGCCCACTGTTCCCCAAGGGCTATTTTCATGAAACTCAGATAGTTGCTACCGTTATTTCTGCGGATGACCAGACCAACCCCGACATCATCGCCATCAATGGCGCTTCCGCTGCGCTGGCGATCTCCGGCATCCCCTTTGGTGGCCCGATTGCCGCCTCACGGGTTGGCCTGATCAATGGTGAGTTCCTCCTCAACCCCTCCTACGAGCAGATGGCCGAGTCCGATCTCGACCTCATCGTGGCAGGCACCCGCGATGCGGTGCTGATGGTGGAATCCGAGGCGCAAGAGTTATCTGAAGAGCAGATGCTCGATGCGGTTCTCTTCGGCCAGCAAGGCTACCAGCCGGTGCTCGATGCGATTGAAGAGCTGGCGACCAAGGTCAATAAACCGGCGATGGCAGTCGAACTCGCAGGCAACAACGATGCGGTGAAGGCGGCAGTGAAGGACGCCTTTGAAGCCGACATCCGCACCGCCTATGCCACCACCGACAAGCAAGCACGGGCAGGAAAGATTGATGCCGTACGCAGTGCCGCCCAGGCACAACTGGCAGGCACCGAAGATGCGCCCGGAGCATTCAGCTCCAACGAGGTATCGCAAGCGATCAAGGGGCTTGAAAAGTCCGTGGTGCGCCGCGCCATCATCGCGGGCAAACCCCGTATCGATGGCCGTGCCACCGACGAGGTGCGCGCTATTGACTGCCAGGTTGGTGTGCTGCCGCGCACCCACGGCTCCGCCCTTTTCACCCGTGGTGAAACCCAGGCGCTGGTCACCATTACCCTCGGCACCGAATCGGACAAGCAGATGACCGAAAGCTTGGAGGGCGTGGCCAAGCAACGCTTCATGCTGCACTACAACTTCCCACCCTACTCAGTTGGTGAGGCCCGCCGCATGGGGCCTCCAGGGCGACGCGAGATCGGACACGGCCGACTGGCCAGACGCGGAGTAGAGCCCCTGCTACCATCCGAAGATGATTTTAGTTACTCCATCCGTGCGGTCTCTGAAATCACCGAATCCAATGGCTCCTCATCCATGGCATCGGTTTGTGGCACCTCACTGGCACTAATGGATGCTGGTGTGCCACTCAAAAAACCTGTCTCCGGCGTGGCGATGGGGCTGATTTTGGAACCAGACGGCTTTGCGGTCTTGACCGACATCCTTGGCGATGAAGATCACTTGGGTGACATGGATTTCAAGGTGGCTGGTAGCCGCGATGGCATCACCACCCTCCAGCTCGACATCAAGATCGGCGGTCTTACCCGTGACATCATGCAGCAGGCACTGGCGCAGGCCCATACTGGCCGCATGCATATCCTTGATGAGATGGCCAAGACCATCGACACCGCACGCAGCTCGGTAGCCGATCATGCACCGCGCATGTTCACCATGAAGATCAAACCGGAGAAAATCCGTGAAGTAATTGGTGCCGGCGGCAAGGTGATCAAGGGGCTGGTCGAAGCGACCGGAGCCAAGATCGATATCGAAGATGATGGTTCGATCAAGATCTTCGCCGCTACCAACGATGCTGCCGCACTGGCCAGATCGATGATTGAAGAGATTGTCGCTGAGGTAGAAGAGGGCGCGATCTACAATGGTAAGGTAGTCAAGCTGATGGATTTCGGAGCCTTTGTCCGCATTGTCGGCAATACCGATGGCCTGGTGCACATCTCACAAATCGCCCACCACCGGGTAGAGAAGGTGGGCGACGAACTCACCGAAGGCCAAGAGGTTCGTGTCAAGGTGTTGGAAGTGGATCGTAGTGGTAAGATCCGACTCTCGATGAAGGCGCTGATTGAGAGGTAACTCAGAAATCCCCGAAATCATTGACCACAGAGGCACGGAGTCACGGAGAAGAAAAGAAATAATACCCTATCTCTCCGCGCCTCCCCACCTCTGCGGGAATGATGGATAAGATGCGTTCAAACACCTCAAATATTCCTGCTCTAAAAAGCGCTGTGTCTCTGTGCCTCTGTGGTAAAAATAGAGGTAAAACCCTTCAACCGAGGAAAACCTCATGAACGCTCCCTCCTACTTCGACACCGCCATCCCCGATGGGCCACGGGTATTGAGTCAACCGATGGAACACACCCAATCGGTGGCGTTAGGGCTGATGGTCAATACCGGCAGTCGCGACGAGTCGCCGAAACAGGCCGGTATCGCCCATGCACTGGAGCACATGGTGTTCAAGGGCACGGAAAAGCTCAATGTCGATCAACTGTGCCAACAACTCGACCAGCTGGGCGGTACTGCCAACGCCTTCACCTCGCACGAGCACACCTGCTTTCATATTCGCGTTTTGCATGAGGATTGGCAACAAGCGTTGGATATCCTGATGGATATGCTACTCGAACCGGCACTACCGGAGGATGAGTGGCTGCGCGAACGCGAGGTTATTTTCTCCGAGATGTCGATGGTAGATGATGCTCCCGATGAGTGGGCGTATGAGCGTCACATGGCGGCGCTGTTTCCCGACCACAACTTAGGCCGCCCCACCCTCGGCAGCCGTGAGAGCTTAAGCGCATTCAGTGCTGAGACCCTGCGCGGCTTTCTGCAACAGCGCTATCGACCGCCCCGCTTGCAGGTGATGGCCTCCGGCCGTATCGACCACCAACAGCTGTGTGATGCAGTTGCGGCCCGCAGCTGGCCGCAGGGTGGCGCGCAAGCGGAACGCACGGTTGGCACCATGATCGCAGATACCGTCAACCTGTTCCCACGCGAGATCGAGCAAGCGCATATCATCGCCTCATTTCCCGGCATGGCTAGCGCCCATGCCAACCGTCCACAGGCATGGCTAGCCAATCAATTGCTGGGTGGCGGCATGAGTTCGCTGCTGTTCCGCGAGGTGCGCGAGAAACGCGGACTGGCCTACAGCGTCGGCTCACACCTCTCCGCCTACCAGCACCAAGGGCTGTGGAGTATTAGTTGTGGCACCGAGCCGGCCATGCTGGAGCAGTGCCGCGATGTCATCATCGAATCCTTGGCCGCATTCTGCCATGCCATTGACCCTGCCGCCCTCGATCGGGCCAAACGGCAGATGGAGGTGCAGTTGCGCATGGCGATGGATTCGGTGGATGGCCGCATGATGGCGCTCTCCGCCCGCTTCAACGAAGAGGTGATCATTGATCCACTAGAGTGGGCGGCGCGGATCCGTGCCACCACGCTGGAGAGCGTTCAAGCGTGGGCGTGTGACCACCTACAGCAGCCTGCCGCATGGAGCTTTTGCGCCTCGGATGCGGGTCTTGCGGCTATCCGATAAACACTTAGGATCAGGACTTGCTTTACCACCGAGGCACCGAGGCAGCGCGCGTGTTTTTTTACCTCTTTTCGCGTCCCCGCGTCCCCGCGTCCCCGCAGTGACCGTCCATCTCTCTGCGGTGAAATCCATGTTTCAAGAAGATATCCAGAGCGCCTTTGACCGCGATCCGGCAGCACGCTCCAAGTGGGAAATTGTCACCTGCTATCCTGGTCTGCACGCCATCTGGTGCTACCGCCTCGCCCACCGTATATGGAGCCATGGCGGACACCTGCCAGCACGCCTGATCATGCATCTGGCACGCTGGATCACCGGTATCGAGATCCACCCCGGTGCCACCATCGGCCGTCGCTTCTTTATTGATCACGGCATGGGCATCGTCATTGGTGAGACCAGCGAAATCGGCGATGATGTCACCCTCTATCATGGCGTCACCTTGGGCGGAACCACTTGGCAGGCGAAGAAACGCCATCCCACGCTGGAATCGGGGGTAGTGGTTGGTTCCGGTGCCAAAATCCTCGGAGCCATCACTGTCGGCGAGCAGAGCCGTATCGGCGCCAACTCCGTCGTGCTCCGCGATATTCCACCCCACTCTACGGTGGTCGGCATTCCCGGCACCGTAGTTGGCACCTGCAAATCCATGATTGTTGATGGCAAAATCAATCTTGACCACCATCTACTCCCCAACCCCGTCGCTGAGGCGCTCAAACATGTGCTGCAGATGGTCGATGACCTCAATGCCCGCGTAGAAGAGCTCCATCCAAACGACCACGATGCATTTGCCGAACGCATCGCCCAAGATATGAAAAAAGAGCATGATCGACTGGATCATTTCTTCGGCGGTGGTGGCATCTAGCTATTGCTCGCATATACTCGCCCGCCGTAGGAGTATCAGGAAGCAATAGGAAGGGAATGGAGTAACACGATGGACGATGATAAAACGCTGGAAGATCACGCAACTGAACATGACTTTAGCGACTTCGATGACTTCTTCGCACCCGAAGAGTTGGAAGATCTAGCGAGCGACCATGCACTGGCGGATACCGTCCCCGACCTCAAGGAAAACGCTCCCTCGGCTGCAGATCCACCCCTACCGAATACCGATGACGATGCCATGGATATAGATCTGGATGATTTGGCTGACCTCGAGCAACTGCTTGCCGATGATAGCAACACAGAAACACCCAAACCAACCACCACCGACAACGATGCAATCGTCGATCATCCAGCCACATCGCTGACCGACGATCTTGAGATAGATCGCGATCTCGCACCGGACGATGCGATCGAGGATGCTGCATCCGATGAGCATGAGCCGCCCGCAACCGATCACGACCTCACGCTGGACGATGATGGGGCCGATCATGCGTCGCTAGATGAGCCCGCAACCGATCACGACCTCGCACTGGATGATGGGGTCGATCATGCGTCGCTAGATGAGCCCGCAACCGATCACGACCTCGCACTGGATGATGGGGTCGATCATGCGTCGCTAGATGGGCCGACAACCGATCACGACCTCGCATTGGACAATGATCCCGAGGATGATCTCCCACCCCAGATACAAGCGGCATCGACAGCACACGATGAAGAGACCGCGCTGCAAGATTCACCAGATAGCGCACCCGATTCAGAGACAGATGAAGCGATTGAAAACTTTGATGATTTCGATGATTTTGTTATCGAGAACAAAGATGAACCCGATCATGCAACGGCCAGCGAAGCCTTCGGTGATGCAGTGATGCTTGAACCCACCGCGAATGAAGAAAGTGAAGCGTTGCTTGAACCAACACCGGCCCCAGCTGAGCCCACGGACGATCTGTTTGATGAAAAAATCGAACCTGAACCCGGCCCAATCAATCCAGCCGAGGAGATGACGCATGACGAACCTATTCCCCATGATTTTAACACGCCAAATGAGCCCACTGAAGAGGAGGATGAAGATATGAAACCAAGTATAATCGCACTAATTGCGGGTGCCGTCGCGCTGATCGCCAGTATGGGATCGCTATGGATGGGCTACAGCGCCAAGAGCGCCGTCGCCCACCTACCGGCGCCAACTGCGAACAGTAGTGTGATGGATGGGATCCAAATCAAGGCGATCCAACATCAAATGGGAGGTCTTGATGAACGGCTGAAAAAGCTTTCCACCCAACTTGCCAGCCAAGGTGGAATGACATCGCCATCAAACAATAGCGAAGTCGAGGCACTCACCACGCGCACCACCCGACTAGAGCAGATAGTTAGCGACATCAAAGAACAGATCGGCCACCTCCGCAACTCCCCGCCACAGCCTTCCGTTGCACCGGTCTCATCTATGCGATCACACGCCCCTCTTGTCATCAAGGCGGCGACTCCAACCCATCGACCCATTCGTCATCGGCGCCATGGATGGTTCGTCAATCTCACTTCACATACCCGAAAACCAAGTGCCAACCACCAAATTCAACAACTCAAAAAACTAGATATCCAGGCAGAAAGCAAACGGGTTGTCGTGAAAGGTCGCCGCTACTATCGCGTGCGTATTCCAGGATTTTCCAGTAAGGCCAAGGCTACGGCGTTCAAGAAAATGCTGGCGACGAAGCATCACATTACCGATAGCTGGGTGTCGAACAAATAATGTAACTACTGAGCTCACTTCCGGTTTTCCTGATAGTGGCGTTGAAAAATCGGAAGCAATCTGAGCAGCTACGGGATATGTTTAAGGGGTGCTGAGTAGTTACGCCATCAGAAAGATTAGAAGCAATCGGAGTAGTTACCAAACAATAAAGATACGGGAATCCATGCAGACAATTTTCCATTCACAACAAGACTTTGCGCAGGCGAAAAAAATACTGCCGGGCGGAGTTAACTCACCAGTGCGCGCCTTCAAATCGGTTGGCGGCACACCCCGTTTTATCGCCAGCGCATCCGGCAGCCACATCACCGATGTCGATGGCAATAGCTACATCGATTATGTCGGCTCGTGGGGGCCAATGATCCTCGGTCACGCCCACCCCGCCGTGGTGCGTGGCGTGCAGGAGACCGCTGCCGCCGGCATGAGCTTCGGCGCGCCGTGTGAACTGGAGATCGAGCTGGCCAAACTGGTGATCGACATGGTTCCCTCGCTGGAGTTAGTACGCTTCGTCAACTCCGGCACCGAGGCCACGATGAGCGCGTTGCGACTGGCGCGCGGCTTCACCAAACGGGACAAGATCATCAAATTCGATGGTGGCTACCATGGCCATGCCGATGGCCTGCTGGTCAAGGCTGGCTCCGGGGCCGCCACCTTCGGCGTCCCCGACTCTGCGGGCGTACCTGCCGACTACGCCAAACTCACGCTAACCGCCCCTTTCAACGATCTTAATGCCGTCGATGCGCTGCTGGCCGACAACCACGGTGAGATAGCGAGCATCATTGTCGAGCCAATTCCGGGCAATACTGGGGTGCTCGACCTCCACTCCAGCGGTTTCTTGCAGGGGCTGCGTGCGCGCTGCGACCGTGAAGGGGCGCTGCTGATCTTCGATGAGGTGATGTGCGGATTCCGCGTCGCCGCTGGTGGAGCGCAGCAACGCTTCGGCATCAGCCCCGACCTCACCTGTCTGGGCAAGATTATTGGCGGCGGGCTGCCGGTCGGAGCCTATGGGGGTCGCGAAGCCATCATGCGCCAAATCGCGCCCGATGGACCAGTCTACCAAGCAGGAACCCTGTCGGGCAACCCGCTAGCAATGCGCGCCGGATTGGAGACTTTATCTCGGCTGCGCGCCCCCGGATTTTACGAGGCACTAGAGATAAAATCCGCCCGGCTAGTCGAGGGGCTGCTTGACGGATGCAAAGCCGCGGGAGTGGCTGCCGTGGCCAATCGATTCGGTGCCATGTTTACGCTCTTCTTCACCACACGCAGTGTGATCACCAACCATGCCGATGTTTGCGACAGCTGTGATGCTGATTTTTTCGGTAACTATTTCAATGCGATGCTAGAGGAAGGCGTCTATTTAGCACCAAGCCAATTTGAAGCAACCTTCCTCTCCTCCGCCCATAGCGATGCGGATATTGATGCCACCATCGCGGCCGCTGGACGGGCGCTTAAAAAGATTACGACTTGATGTTTCACCACAGAGGCACTCTAGGCCGCGCGCAGCAGGGATTTGATATCCAGGGTGCACCGTGTCCCTGCTAGATGCCATCCAATTCAACGATGCAGGCCTGGTGCCTGCGATCGCGCAGGAGGTCAGCTCTGGACGGGTGCTGATGATGGCATGGATGAATGCCGAAGCGGTCACGCAGACCTTGGCTACCGGCTTTGCCCACTACTACTCGCGTTCGCGCCAATGCCAATGGAAGAAAGGGGCGTCGAGCGGCCATCTGCAGCAAATCAAAGCAATTCACCTCGACTGCGACGGCGACACCATCCTGCTCACCATTGCGCAGACCGGCTCCGCCTGCCACACCAACCGCAAATCCTGCTTTTATCGCCAACAAGTTGATGATCACTGGAGCGTCATTGAGGAGCCGATATCATGAATAAACGCACCATCAATGCTTCGATTCTGCAACAACTCAC
>JAUZRF010000095.1 GCA_030950645.1 Mariprofundales bacterium | reverse complement strand
GGGAGTGAGCTGAGAAAATGACTGTAACTGCTCAGATTGCTTCCGGTTTTCCTGATAGCAAGGCGAAAAAGCGGAGTTTACTACTGTAAATGAGCATTTTTCAACGCCGCTATCGGAAAAACCGGGAGTGAGCTGTGTAGTTACGATAACTGAATAGTTACAAATTTAGTAACTGCTCAGATTGCTTCCGGTTTTCCTGATAGCAAGGCGAAAAAGCGGAGTTTACTACTGTAAATGAGCATTTTTCAACGCCGCTATCGGGAAAACCGGGAGTGAGCTGTGTAGTTACTTGCCAAACAAGGCGGTGAACTGACTGTACCCCTTCTCTGCAAGCTCGCCCGCAGGAATAAAGCGCAAAGCAGCAGAATTGATGCAATAGCGCTGGCCAGTTGGCTGAGGGCCATCATCAAACAGATGACCAAGATGTGCATTTCCCTGTTTGCTGCGCACCTCGGTACGCGCCATCAACCATGAGCGATCGTGCCTTTCGACCACATTCTCCGGCACCAAAGGACGGCTGAAGCTTGGCCATCCGGTACCGGAATCGAACTTGTCGCGAGATGAAAACAGCGCCTCTCCGGAGATGATGTCAACATAGATTCCAGGCTGCTTGTTGTTCCAGTAGCCATTATCAAACGCAGGTTCGGTGCCATCCTCCTGGGTCACCTTGTACTGCATCGGCGTTAAGCGATGATGCAGATCCTGGTGGCTTCCCGCGCTATTTTCAGATATTTTCTTCCCCCACACCTTCTCCAAAAAATCATCCCGCCCAGAACGACTGCGATAGTACCAGTAGCGCATCGGATTTTTGCGGTAATAATCCTGATGATACTCCTCCGCTGGATAGAATGGCTCCACCGAAAGAATGGGGGTAATGAGAGGTTTGGAGAAACGGCCACTCTGCGCCAGCTGCGCTTTCGATGCCTGAGCTTGTTGTTGTTCACCTGCATTGCGATAAAAAATCGCCGTCGTGTACTGGTGGCCACGATCAACGAATTGGCCACCACTATCGGTTGGGTCGATCTGGTGCCAAAAACAATCCAATAGCTGGGCATAGCTAATTTGATCGGAATCATAATGTACTTCAATGGCTTCGATGTGGCCACCTTCCGCATAATTGTGGTAATTGGGGTGGGTAGTGTGGCCACCAATGTAGCCACTAATCACCGCGTTCACCCCATGCAAATGTTCAAAGGGCTTCTCCATGCACCAAAAACAGCCTCCGGCAAAGGTGGCAACTGCACTATGCTCTGCCATTGCCACTCCGGGTTGGGCTACGCATAAAAAAACGAAACAGATTAAAAACTTGATCATTCATTCTCTCCAAAACCTCACCATATCTTCATTCACTTCCACCACGGGAAGGTGATCATGCCAATGCCGAATCAACGCCCCATCCGCAGCCATGTCCAACAATCGAAACCCCGGATCGCCGCTTTGACGACTACCGATGGCATCCCCACTGCCCCGTTGCTGCATATCAAACTCTGCGAGCACCATGCCATCGTGACTCTGGCAGATTTGACGCAACCGCGCCTCCCCCTTGCTGGTTAATGATGCCCCAGGCAGCAACATGCAATAGCCCTGCTCGCTAGAGCGCCCCACCCGACCACGCAGTTGATGGAGTTGCGCCAATCCGTATTGATCCGCCTGCTCAATCACCATCAAGCGCGCCTCTGGCACATCCACCCCGACCTCAACCACCGTAGTTGAAACCAGCAATGGTGCCTCCCCGCACGAAAACCTGGCCAATATCTCCTGTTTGGCTTTGGATTTCATCTGGCCATGCAGACCGACAATCTCCACGGTAGGAAGGCGCGCGCGCAAAAACTCCACTCGCGCATCCACCGAAAGCTCTTCATCCTCCACAAACGGCACGATCCAATAGACACGCGCGCCCTGTGCCAACAACCGGACAACACCCGCCAACAATTTCTCCATGCTCTCTGCCGTGATCAACCGGGTATCGACCGGCTTACGACCAATCGGCATCCCCTGCATCACCGTCAGCTCCATATCGCCATAGAGCGCCAGCGCCAGTGAACGCGGAATCGGGGTGGCACTCATCGCCAGCAGGTGTACGGATTCCACATTGGTCGAGTTGTCTTTGGCCGCTTCGCCTTTAGCCGTTAGACCCCAGCGTTGGCGGACACCAAAGCGGTGCTGCTCATCCACTACTGCCAACCCCAGCTTGGCAAACTGCACATCTGGACTAAGCAGTGCATGGGTGCCGATCACCAATGATTGATCGCCTTCACTAAGAGCCTCTACTATCTGTTTACGCTGCCGTTTCCCCGTGCTTCCTGTAATCAAATCAGGGGTGCAGCCCAGCGGGGCCAATAGCGTAGTCAAGGTGCGGTGCAGCTGTTCAGCAAGGGTTTCGGTTGGTGCCATCACCGCTACTTGGTAGCCACTGCCCATCACCTGCGCCGCAGCCAATGCCGCCACCACCGTTTTGCCGCTGCCGACATCCCCTTGCAACAGCCGATGCATGCGCGCACCGCTAGCCAAATCATCACCGATCACCGCCACGGCTTGGTGTTGCGCTGGGGTTAATTGAAACGGCAAGTCCAATTTCACGGCATCAAGATTCGTGCGATTTGCACACACGGCTCCGGCACAGCGCGCGCCCTTACGCTGGCGATCAAGCAGTGTGAGATAACAGAGCAGCTCCTCAACACAAAGCCGCTGCCGGGCAGCGCCACGCGCATGAATATCAGCCTCTCGGCCATGCACCCGATGCAGTGCTTGTGCCAATGTGCAATCGCATGCCTTGGCAGCGATAGGATCAAGCGGAGAGGCGAGCGCAGCGGGAATGAACTTCAATGCCTGTTCAATCATACCGCGCAACCGCAGGCCATTGATGCCCGCGAGTGCGGCATAGATTGGTAACCATCCTGAGATAAAGCGCGCCTCTGGCACCCAATCAGGATGTGCCATTTGCCATTGCCCATGCCACAACTCAGCCTTACCACGCACGGCAAGACGCTGACCCTCAGCCAGCCTACCATCGCGCATCATGAACGGAGCATGGAAAAAGCAGAGAGAAATCTGCTCGCCATCATCATCTTGCAGCACCAGATTCACTTGGGTACTGCGCCCACCAGACCGGCTACTGCGGCGCACCACCATGCCACCAATACGGGACTCCTCACCAACTACCAACTGCCGGATCGGGATTATTTCTCGATCATCCAACCACTGCTTCGGGAGATGCAGCAACAGATCGCCAACACTCTCCACCCCACCAGCAATGAGCTTGCGGGAAATCTTTAACCCCACCCCATCGATGCGCTCCACCGGCATCTGCAGCAGTTCATAAATCATCGCACCTACTCCCTGCTAAAGGCTCCTCACCATGCAACAACAGCAACATGCGAACAGGTCAAAACATTCACCATTCCGAATCATCATCCCCTCTTAGCGCTGCGGCCAATGCAAACAGCATCGGTTTGATCCCCTCCCCACTCGCCGCAGAGATAAAATAGGTCGGCAGATCAATTGCCGCGACCTGCGCCTCGATAGCGGCACGGTCATCAAGATCAAGTGCATCCATCTTATTTACCACCAACCAGCGCGGCTTTGCCAGCAGTTCATCCGAGTAGCCTGCCAATTCGCCACTGACCTCAGTAAACTGCTCTTGCACGCTACGACCCTCAGTATCGATCGCATCAACCAGATGCAGCAACATTCGGGTTCGGCGTATATGGCGCAAAAAACGATCCCCCAACCCTTTCCCTTCATGCGCACCAGCGATTAGACCGGGAATATCCGCTACCACAAAGCCATCGCCTTCAGGTAAAGATACCTGCCCTAGTGATGGCGCCAAGGTGGTAAAGGGGTAATCTGCAATCTTAGGGTGGGCATTGGAGATGTGAGAAATTAGCGTCGATTTCCCTGCGTTCGGTAGGCCAACTAAGCCAATATCGGCCATTAAACTTAGTTCGAGGCTGATGACCTGCTGCTCACCCTCCAGACCCGGCTGGGCATACCGCGGCGCCTGGTTCACACTGGTGGCATAGTTGCTGTTGCCAAGCCCGCCTTTTCCACCACTCGCTACCGCAAAGTCATCGCCATCGTGACGCAAATCCGCCAGCAAGTTGCCATATTCATCGCGAATGATGGTTCCCTCCGGCACCAGAACCTCAATATCGGCGCCATTGCTGCCGCCTTTTTTGCGACCCATTCCCGGCTGCCCATTGGCTGCAATAATCCGCTTCTTGAGATAGAGCTCTTGTAGCGTATTGCGGTCATGGCTGGCGCGCAAATGCACATGACCACCACGGCCACCATTGCCGCCATCCGGGCCACCTTTTGGAATATACTTTTCCCGTCGAAACGAGACGCAGCCAGCGCCACCATTGCCGGCCAGCACTTCAATAGTTACTTCATCAATAAATCGCATATCGACCACAAGCTAGACGATCCCTTTGGAGGAGCAAGAGTAGAGGGAAAATTCCGGCCATCCTCCCGAGATTGCAACAAGTTATTCACCGACATGAAAATGTGACAAGCGTGGAACGAATGTTTAGCGAACAATACAATATTATACATCATGTAGTTATTGTAAATATATAATATATATAAATAATAACAAATGATCAATAATCGTGCAGTGGCACACGGTATGACAGAATACCTGATATTTGCAGACTTCAGCCCCCATCCATCCACAGAGTTATCCACAGCCTTCTACCATGCACAGCCCATAGATAGTGCAGCATTCGTTTTGTAAAATAATTTATAGCTACTCAGCACCCCACCCGAAAATAGCTGTAACTGCTCAGATCGCTTCTGGTTTTCCTGATAGCAAGGCGGAAAAGCGGAGTTTACTACTGTCAATGCGCATTTTTCAACGCCGCTATCAGGACAATCGGGAGTGAGCTGAGTAGTTACTCTTGGTTTTATGTGTAATGAATGGGTTGAACAGAAATAGACAATGACACTCGATTCAATCGGCAGGCCAGACTACCCTAGAAAACAACCAATGATGAGATTTAGCACGCCTGAAGCGCTAGCGGAAATTGCTGAAAAAAGTCTGTAGCGCTTGTCACATGCAGGTCGACTATCTAGCATTTCGGATCGGCTTAAACTTACACAGCCTTTGACTTATCAATCACACATTCTGGAGGAATCATGAATATCAAACTCGGTTTATTGGCAGCAGCCCTGCTATTTTCCTTGCCCGTATCGGCTGCCAACTGGGGTGCAAGCATTGATGACCGTGCGGATGCACTATCGCAAAAACTGCACAACTCACACGATTACCACGCCTACCTCGCAATCAATCTTGCCAACAAAGCGGCCGAAGAGAAGGATCAACACGACACAGAGGTCGCCAAGCGATTTATGCAGATGGCTGAACAAGAAGCCGCTAAAGTCGGGAGCGCCAAATGAGGGCTATCCGCATCACCCCCCCATTTCTCGCAGCTTGTGCTGCAGCACTGCTTTCAGCATGCGTTGCCGCTCCGCTAAATACCGAAATTTCACCACTGAATGATGCCCGCACTTGGATCGCTAAGGCCAAGGCCGCAGGTGCCGAGCAGTGCGCGCCCGCACTGCAAGCAGAGGCGGTAGGACAACTCTACGCTGCTGCGCATGAATATGCCGAGGGAAATGTCCACCCGGACGAGCAGACAGAAACTGCAGCCGCAGCCACAACCGCAGCCAAAAAAGCCTATGCAAAATGTACGAATCATCCACAGGTCATGCGATTAACAGGCGTCTATTTTGACACCAATAGTGCGCATCTGAAATCCGCATCTGAAGCAACGCTTAACCATGCAATTAAAGTATTAAAGGCGAATAAAAAGTCAGATGTAGAGATCGCCGCATATACAGATAGCCGCGGAAGCAGCAGCTATAACCTCAAGCTCTCAAAAATGCGCGCAGATGCTGTGCGTGACTATCTTCGCAACCACAATATCGCTGCGAATCGCCTGACCGCGAAGGGTTATGGCGAAAGCCATCCGATTGCCAGCAATGCCTCTGCCGCAGGACGCAGCAAAAACCGCCGCGTAGAACTGCATCTGAAGTAATTCGACCTAAAGCACATACTATTAAAAAGGCCACCGCATCTGTGCGGTGGCCTTTTTCATGTCACAATGGGAAATATTCCCAGATTCCGTTACCCTTCGCACCATGGCCAACCCTGTCACCATGCAACATACCTTAACCGCTACCAGCAATAGCATTCCCCTCTCCCGCCGTGGCGATCATCTTGGTTGGCTCAACCGAAAACAGCCCCATACCCCCTCGTCCTCAAACCACAGAGAACAATGGTTACAAATGGAGGCGATACTGCTTCCTGGAGCGGTACAAAACAGATTAGCTGCCTTTCAGCACGCCATCGACTCCTCCCATGGATTGATGGCCAAGCTGGTCGCTGGGGAGAATCCATCTGCGATTATCGACCAGGAACCGTACTACCAGCAACAGTTGGCAGATCAATTCTCGTTAGCAATGGTGTCGTCTGAAGACCACGATCAGCAAGCGATTGAAAAACTCTATTTTCTGGCCGATGTGGATGCCGAGGTGAAGGATAATATGGATGATCATGAGGTGTGGTGCAAGGCATCATGGCTCTCTTTTCACCCAGACGATGCGTCGCTGCGCCTCCGTTTCTCCTTCGGTATTGAAGGGATCGAGGATGTCGCGGCCGATCCTAACCGAGAACATCTAGCCGGCGAACTGTGCCGACGACTATTCCCCGAATCCGCCTTGATTAGCGACGATACCACCCTGCAAGCCCAGTTGGCAGCCACTTTGGATCTGCCTGCGATCGACTTTGTGGAGCGCATCGTCTATTTCAATGCGCCCAATGGCGGCGCACTGATGCATCACGATGTCGAACGCGGGCATGCGGGAGTGATCTACGCCCAGATTAGCGGCCGCACCTTCTGGTTAGCACTCGGGAAACCGCAGCTGATCGAAGAGATTCGCCAGTTTGTGGCAACCCAACCGCAAGCCGTGGCCCAAGCACTGCCGACAAGCGAACAACGCGCGGCTCTGCAACAACTCTGTAACCATCCCGAACAGATGGCGCAGCTGCTCAACCAAGCGGAGCATACACTGTTGGAATCAGTGATAGATCACAGCGCCGAGTTCATCCACCAAGTAGCCAACCACGGATATGGTTACCTACTTGAACCTGGAGATGCGCTATTGATGCCACAAACCGATGAAGAGGCGTGTGTCTGGCACACTGTATTCTGCCTCGATGATGAACCTGGCGAGGGGTTAAGCTTTGCCATGCGGGAGCGGGCATGAGTCCCGAGCACACCTTCATCCTTCTATTAGGGATCGCCATCATCACGAATCTGTCCGTCGAAGGGTGGCTGGATCAGCGTCATGCCCACCATATCCAAAGCCACCGCGCAGAGGTTCCCCCTCGCTTTGCCGACACCATTCTTCTCGAAGCCCACCAAAAGGCGGCCGATTATACCTTAGCCAAGCTCCATTTGGGTCACTGGAGTGGCGCCTTTGGCCTGCTGCTGTTCGGAATATGGACCATCGGGGGCGGCCTAGCTTGGCTCGATAACCTACTGCACCACACCTTCGCCTTGACCGGGCTCAGCTTCAGCATTGTACTCCTTTTAAGCTTCACTCTGATCGGAGCGCTGCTTGATCTCCCGCTATCGCTCTACCGCACCTTCCGATTGGAGCGAAGGTTTGGATTCAACCGCACCACCCCATCCACCTTTATCGGAGATATGCTCAAGCAGGCCGCCCTGCTACTTGTGCTGGGCACGCCAATCATCGCGCTCATTCTATGGCTGATGAAGATTGCAGGAGCATGGTGGTGGCTAGAGGCCTGGCTCGCATGGAGCGGTTTTTCCTTGCTGATGTTATGGCTATATCCCGCTATCATTGCACCACTATTTAACAAATTCTCCCCAATGGAGGATGGCGCGCTCAAACACCGCATTGGGCAGTTGCTAGCGCGCTGTAATTTTGCCAACGGCGGACTCTTTGTCATGGATGGCTCACGCCGCTCCGCCCATGGCAATGCCTACTTTACCGGTTTTGGCCGCAGCCGTCGCATCGTTTTTTTTGACACCCTGCTCGCTCAGCTCACCCCAGAGCAGATCGAGGCGGTGTTGGCACATGAGCTTGGTCATTTCAAACGCCGCCATATCATCAAGCGTATCGCGTTATCGCTAGTGATGGCTCTGACGGGTTTTGCCCTGCTCGGCTGGCTGGCGCAGCAACCGTGGCTCTTCACCTCCTTCGGAATCAATCACCCCTCCGATGGCATGCTGCTGCTGCTTTTTATGCTACTGTTACCCTGGTTCACCTTTTGGCTCACCCCACTAATGAACCTGCTGTCGCGTCGCCATGAGTTTGAAGCAGATAGCTACGCCGCCAAACATAGTGATGCCAACCAACTCATCACCGCTCTGGTCTCGATGTACGCAGAGAATGCCGCCACCCTCACCCCCGACCCATGGTGGTCCGCCTGGCATGATTCTCACCCTCCTGCACCTGTGCGCATCGCCCATCTGAGTAGTTACCAAAAAGTGATAGTAAATTAACCATGACACAAGATTTTTCCTTCCCACGACATCCGACGAAAGCCAAGCGCTCTCGATTCGCATCCTGGCGCATATTCCTATTCGCGAAATCAGCTATTATCCCATTCTGCTGTCGGATGGGATGGAAAGGGCCATTGGCCGCCACCATCTTGCTACTCCTTGTCTCCCTATTCGGGAGCGAAACGCAGGTTGCCGCGCATACACCGCCAACCATACATCACGAGTCGATTGCGGCCACGCTGCCGACACCGCTCAACAAAACCCCATATTCGGCACCACGATCCACCACCATTCAACGCGGTGGCAGCGCCAGCAATGCACTCGATAGGTTAGGATTCACCTCGCAACAAACACAGGCTATCGTGCAAGCAAGCCAATCAATCCACCCGCTCAGCAAGGTGCGGCCTGGGCAAAAAATCACCCGCACTAAAAGCGAATTTTCCACCCAGGTGAGCATGCCACTGGATAGCACCCACTCCCTAAACATATCCCAGTCGCACGGGGGAGCATGGCAGGCAGAAATCCTAAAACGCGAAACAACCAACCGCTGGATAACTTACTCTGGCACCATTCGTGATAACCTGTTCCTTGATGCCTCGCGTGCGGGGTTGGATAATCATGTCACCATGAATTTGGTCAACATCTTCGCGTGGGATATCGATTTCGCCCGCAATCTCCGCCAAGGGGATCGCTTTTCCGTGCTGCTTAACGAACTGTTTGATCATCAAGGAAAACGGATCGGAAGCACCATTCTGGCAGCGGAGTTCGTCAACCAAGGCAAGCGTTACCGTGCGATCCGCTTTACTGACCCCAAAGGAGATAGCGCCTACTTCTCCCCAGATGGAAAAAGCCTGCGCAAGAATTACCTCAAGGCACCGGTTAAATTCACCCGAATATCTTCGCGATTTTCACTTGCACGCATGCATCCCATTCTCGGCTACACCCGCGCCCACCGCGGAGTGGATTATGCCGCACCGACAGGCACTCCGATTCATGCCATAGGTGCTGGACGCATCACCTTCCGGGGGTGGCGCCACGGCTATGGCAACTTCATCATCATCCGCCATCGCAACCGCCACAACTCCACTGCTTATGGTCACATGAGCCGTTTTGCCAAGGGTCAGCACAAAGGTTCGTGGGTGAAGCAGGGGCAGGTAATCGGCTTCGTCGGCATGACCGGCCTCGCAACCGGCCCTCACCTCCATTTTGAGTTCCGTATTGATGGTCGCGCCATTAACCCTCTCTTGATCAAGCGCATCCCTGCACGCCCTATTCCAAAAAAACTATGGGCAAGCTTCCAACGGCAGAGCAGGCCGCGGCTCTTAGCCATAGAGCAAAGCAGACAACATCGCGAGGTCGCCTGGCAATGAGCCACCCTTCATGGATCATGCAGGGGCGTGAGGTATTGCAGTTGGAAATGGCGGCGATCGATGCCGTGCAACAGGCACTCAATACCGAATTTGGCCGTGCCATTGATACCATCCTTGCCATGGAGGGACGGCTGGTCGTCGTCGGCATGGGGAAGTCCGGCCACATCGGCCGCAAGATTGCCGCCTCCTTTGCCTCAACCGGCACACCATCCTTCTTCGTCCATGCTGCCGAAGCGCTTCATGGCGACCTCGGCATGATCACCCGCCACGATGTGCTACTCGCGCTCTCTCACAGTGGCGAGACCAACGAGGTCTGTGCCCTGCTCCCCACCATCGCCCGACTGGGAGTACCTATTATCGCCATGACCGGCAACAGGGAATCCACCCTGGCAACATTCTCCTCCGTAACCCTGCACATTCCTGTCACCACCGAAGCCTGCCCAATGAACCTTGCTCCGACGGCATCCACCACCGCCACCCTGGCGCTGGGTGATGCGCTGGTGGTGGTCACCCTGCAACATCGTGGTTTTCAGCCGGACGATTTTGCCCGCGTGCACCCCGCGGGAACATTAGGAAAAAAACTGTTGCGTATCCATGAAGTCATGCACCCGAAAAGCGCGCTTCCATTGGTAACAGAAGCGTCACGACTCAAAGAGGCCATTCTGGTCATGAGTCGGCATCGCTTAGGGATTACCGGCATCACCCGCAATGGGGAGCTCATTGGCTGCATTACCGATGGCGACTTGCGACGCATTCTCGAACTGGGAGACCTTGATCTCACTGCTACCATCACACGATTTGCCCATGGAAAGCCTCAATGCATTGACCAAAACCGGCTGGCCAGTGAGGCCGTTTTCATCATGGAGGAGCGTAAAATCACAGCACTGTTTGTGACCGGAGAGGATGAACAGGTGGTGGGTATTGTCCATCTGCATGATTTATTGCGCGAAGGTATTGCATGAAAAAAAACACCTTCCCCTTTGACCTAGCGGCATCCATCGAGATGCTGGTACTTGATGTTGATGGCGTCCTCACCGATGGCCGCATCACCATTGATAACTCCGGTCTGGAGCTGAAAAACTTTCATGTGCGTGATGGGCACGGCATCAAGCTACTACAACGCGCGGGGGTCATCGTCAGCATTCTCACCGGCCGAAAATCCGAGATAGTCAAGCATCGCGCCGCTGAATTGGGGATTACCCACATCATCCAAGGCTGCAAAAACAAAGCGGAAGGGGTGCAGCAATTGTCCATCATCGCCGATGTTGCTACCAACCACTGTGCCATGATGGGGGATGATATCGTCGATATTCCCGCAATGCAGTTGTGTAACTTGGCACTGGCGCCGTCCGATGCCCATGTTGCAGTTCGCAACCATGTCCACTGGTTTAGCCGTCATCGTGGCGGCCACGGCGCGGTGCGCCAAGTGTGCGAAGGGCTAATTCTCGCACGCCAGCAGTGGCAGGCAGTGATTGGCGAACCCTACGGATTATCCCCCACGGATTGTGGCTGGGGATCAACAACCGAGCTGCGCTAGTTCACCATTTCCGGTACTATGCGATGAAGCACTCGGTGCAAGGCTGCGACATCACGCTGGCAGCACGCACCGCCTAGCTCCTTGAGCGCAGCCTCAATCCACGCCCACTCCACTTGACGACTCGCTGCGAGACGGATCTTGGTATGCTCAGTGGGAAGCAGTGCCTCATCATCGTGAAATAGCTCCTCATAAAGCTTCTCACCCGGACGCAGACCGCAAAACTCAATCGTAATATCCCGACCTGGCTCAAGCCCAGATAGGCGGATCATCTTCTCGGCCAGATCGACAATCTTGACCGATTCCCCCATATCAAGCACAAAAATTTCGCCGCCCTGCCCCATCGCACCCGCATGCAGAATCAGCGCCACCGCCTCGGGGATGGTCATAAAATAGCGCGTTACCAACGGATGCGTCACCGTCACCGGCCCACCAGAAGCGATCTGGCGAGTAAATAGTGGCACCACCGAGCCCGCCGAGCCCAGCACATTGCCAAATCGGGTGGTGATAAATGCGGTCTCGGGCGTGCGCGCATCAAGGTTTTGACAATAAATCTCCGCCACCCGTTTGGTTGCCCCCATCACATTGGCGGGATTGACTGCTTTATCGGTAGAGATCTGAACAAAGCGGCGCACACCAGCCTCCGCCGCCAACGCCGCCAGTCCACAGGTGCCGAGCACATTGGTTTTGACCCCTTCAGCAGGATTCTCTTCAACCAAGGGAACATGCTTATAGGCAGCTGCATTGTAGAGAATGTCTGGATGAAAGTGCTGCAAAATCCACTCCATGCGCACCGAGTCCCGAATGTCACCCAACAACGGAACCAGCGCCAAATCGGGATTGCGTAGCTCCTGTTCAATACGGTAAAGATTGAATTCACCGTGATCGAGAAGCAGCAACTGGCGCGGGGAGAAACTGGCGATCTGACGGCAAAGCTCCGAGCCAATCGAACCTCCAGCCCCCGTCACCAGCACACAGCGACCACGAATAGCGGCGCGAACCAATTCGGGATTCATACCAATTTCATCGCGTCCCAACAAGTCTTCAATATTGACCGCTCGCAACGCACCAATCTCTACCGTGCCAGCTGCCAGCTCGGGCAGCGATGGCACGGTACGACAAGGGACTTGATGCTCAGTCGCCAACATCAGCAGTCGATTAATCACTTTGGCCGATGCCGAAGGAAGCGCCAACAACACCACATCCAGCGCCAGCTTCTGCGCCACCTTGCCCAGCATTTCAGTAGAGCCCAGCACCCGCACCCCATGAATCTCCAGCCCCGCTTTAGCTGGATCATCATCAAGAAAGCCAATCGGCTGATAGCGTTGGTTCTTAAGCAGATCACGCGCCAACAGTTCACCAGCATCGCCGGCACCAATAATCAGTGCCCGCTGGCGTTGATCGATCTCCAGCACCATCCGGTGATCCTTATGCCAGCGATAAAGCATGCGCGGAGCTGCCAAACCAACGGCGAGCAACATCGGGTAGAGCAGCAGCACCGAGCGTGGAACATCCACAAGACGCAACCAAATAAAATCAGCGACAAAGACCAATGCCGACCCGATCAGTACCGCCTGCAAAATACGCAACAGATCCGGCAACGAGGCAAAGCGCCAGATACCACGATAGAGGCCGAGGTACCAAAACACTGCCCCTTGTAGCGGCAATGCCAACAACACCAACTGACCAAGCGCCACCATATAGTTGACAGGAATCATCTCCAGATTAAAACGCAACCAAAAAGCAAACAGCAAGGCAACGGGAATCCATAGCAGATCATGAATTACCGCCATCCAGCGGCTACGCCACAATCCATGTTGAGAACGGTTTATCATCGGCAGAATGCTACCAAGTCTGTAACTACTCAGCACCCATTGAAGATGGCCTCGCAAAAAGTCTGTTTCGCTCATATTGAGCCGCCGGCTGGTTGAGGAAAATCCGGGCGGATTCTTCAATTTCCCCCGAGGTTTGCCATATATTGCGTGTAGCTACTCAGCTCACGCCTTCTTTTCCTGATAGCTGCGTTGAAAAATGCTCATTTACAGTAGTAAGCTCCGCTTTTTCGCCTTGCCATCAGAAGAACCGGAAGAAATCTTAGCAGTTACAGCTATTTTCGGGTGGGTTGCTTAGTAGTTACGCCCCACTTAATGATCATAACTGACCAAGCTATGGTGGCTTTCCGGTGGGTGTGGGGCTGAGTAATCATCTCCGTTTTTTTACCAAAGCCCTACGCGCGGTTAGCCTCCGCCGAGTGAAGAGTGAACGCGATCCCCCCCTCCCTGAACCAGATCAACCGGGCTGGTGGCGCGAGCGCTCCTGGAGGCAGCGACTCAATATAGTGCTGTTTAGTTTCCGTTGCCGCGCCGGCCGCTTCGTCAACTACACCATTGGCGTCTGCATCCTGATCGGTGTGCTCGCAGCAATGACCGAGACCGTCCCCTACTATGAGCAGCGCTATGGCCATATGCTGAGAGCCAGCGAGCTCTTTTTCACCATCTTGTTCACCATCGAATATGCTTTGCGTATTTTATCTGCGGGTCGCCCATTAAAATACATCATTAGTTTCAATGGTATTGTCGATATGTCTGCGGTACTCCCGCTACTAATTGATGGCCACTCCACCTTGATCATTCGCCTGCTGCGCGTGGTTCGCCTCATCAAGCTCGCCAGCTATCTGCCCGCCCTTACCGCACTATTTCGTGCCATGAAGGATGTGGTCAGCCTCATGATGATGGTGATCATTGCAATCATTTTGATGTCGTTACTGGCAGGAAACCTGATTTTTATCGTTGAACCGCAAACCTTTCACTCCGCCTTTGAGGGAACCTGGTGGAGTTTGGTCACCATGAGCACCGTCGGCTATGGCGATCTCTTTCCGGTGACACTGGGCGGACGATTGGTCGCCAGCGTGGTGATCCTGTGTGGTATGACCATGTTTGCAATGGCAACCGCCGTGGTCTCGGTGCGTGTTGGCCGCCATCTGCTTGAGACCGGAAAGTGCAAGGTTTGCCATCACTCCATCGGCGATGACTACTTCTACTGCCCACACTGTGGATCACAAATAGAAATTGAAGGCGATGCGATAGAGAACGACCCCAATTTTGCTTTCCCCGCCGCCCAACATGCCAAGGAGCCCTCGAAGCCATCATGACCAAACTGACCTCCATTCCCGAAGCCCTCACCTTTGACGATGTATTGTTGGTGCCGCAAGCCAGCAGCGTATTGCCAAAACAGGTGAAGCTCGGCTCCAACTTCACCCGCAACATCTCGCTAAAAATCCCAGTTATCGCGGCTGCGATGGATACCGTTACCGAAGCCTCTACCGCCATCTGCTTGGCACAGGAGGGGGGAATTGGCGTCATTCACAAAAACATGACCGCCAGTGCGCAAGCGCAGGAGGTACGCAGGGTTAAACGGTTTGAATCTGGCGTGGTTCAGGATCCCATGACCGTCACCACCGACCTGACCATTGAAAAGCTGATCGAGCTCTCACAGCAAACCAGTTTTTCAGGCTTTCCCGTGTTGGGGCCGGATGGCAAGGTGTGTGGCATTGTCACCAACCGAGATATCCGATTTGAATCCAATATGACCAAATCCGTTGCCGCCATCATGACCCCACGAGAACGGCTGATCAGCGCCCTACCAGGCACCTCCACCGAGGATTGCAAGGCGCTATTCCACAAGTATCGTATCGAAAAACTACCTATTATTGATGCGTTTGGCCGCCTTCAGGGAATGATGACGGTACGGGATCTGGAGAAATCCAGCGCCAATCCCAATGCGGTACGCGATGAGCATGGTCGGCTACTGGTCGCAGCCGCCATCGGGGTCGGCGATGGTGAGCTGGCACGGTTCGAGCAACTGCTGAACCAAGGAGTCGATGCCATTGTGGTCGATACCGCGCATGGCCACTCATCGGGAGTGCTTGGTCAAATCCGTGAAATAAAAAGACAATATGGCGATAGAATTGAAATTGTTGGTGGCAATATTGCCACCCCGGAAGCGGTACGCGACCTAATTGATGCCGGTGCGGATGCGGTCAAGGTTGGCATTGGTCCCGGCTCGATCTGCACCACCCGTATTGTTGCCGGAGTAGGCGTGCCGCAGCTAACCGCAGTCATGGAGTGCGCCAAGGCGGCAGCGGGTAGCGGCGTGCCAGTGATTGCCGATGGCGGCATCAAATTCTCGGGGGATTTTGCCAAGGCGATGGCCGCAGGTGCGGGGTGCTGCATGTTTGGTTCGATGTTTGCGGGCACCGATGAAGCACCCGGAGAGAAGATCCTGTTTCAGGGGCGCACCTTCAAATCCTACCGTGGTATGGGATCGATCTCCGCCATGGAAAAGGGTAGCAAAGATCGCTATTTCCAAGGCGATGTCGATGAGGCCATGAAACTGGTTCCCGAGGGGATCGAAGGGCGTGTGCCCTACCGTGGCGCACTGCCGGAGGTGATCCATCAACTGATTGGTGGATTGCGCGCATCGATGGGGTATATCGGAGCGGCCTCCATCGCAGAGATGCATGAAAAAGCAAAATTTGTGCGCATCACCGGCGCGGGGCTACGAGAGAGCCATGTGCACGATGTCACCATTACCAAAGAGGCGCCAAACTACCGGCAGGAGCACTAAGATGCAGCGCATTCTCATTCTCGATTTTGGCTCTCAATACACCCAATTAATTGCGCGCCGCATTCGCGAGGCGCATGTGTATTGCGAGATTCACCCCTGCACCGTGGATATCGATTTCGTGCGTAACTTTGCCGCCAAAGGGGTTGTGCTCTCCGGCGGGCCGGCCTCGGTGCTTGATCACAAGGCACCAACCATCGATCCCGCCATCTTCGAGCTCGGGCTGCCCGTGCTCGGGATCTGTTACGGCATGCAGCTGATGACCCACCTGCTCGGCGGTCAGGTCGGCAAAGCCGAGCACTGCGAGTTCGGACGGGCGCAGGTAACCATTGATGACGCATCCGACCTCTTCGCCGCCCAGTCGGGTAGCCCCTGCATGGAGGTGTGGATGAGCCACGGCGACCGTATCGAGCAAACACCTATCGGATTTGTGACCGTCGGCCACACCGAAAATGCACCGCACGCAGCCATCGCCAACCATGCCAAGCAGCTGTTTGGCATCCAATTTCACCCCGAGGTAGCACACACACCAGACGGAGATGCGCTATTATCCCACTTTGCCCGCAGCATCTGTGGCTGCAACGGGGACTGGACCATGGGCTCCTACATCGAAACCGCCAAACAGCAGATTCGTGATCAAGTCGGTGATGGCAAGGTGATCTGCGCCCTCTCCGGTGGGGTCGATTCCTCGGTGGCAGCAGTGCTGATCCACGCCGCGATTGGCGATCAGCTCACCTGTGTGTTCGTCAACAACGGCCTACTACGACTAGGCGAGGCCGAGAAGGTGCAAGAGGTATTCCGCGACCAATTTCGTATCCCACTACGCTATGTTGAGGCCGAAGATCGCTTCCTCGACCTGCTGGCCGAGGTGACTGACCCCGAGCGCAAACGCAAGATCATCGGCTGTGAATTCATCGCCATTTTCGATGAGGAGGCCAAGGAGTTAGGACAGGTGGATTTTCTCGCCCAAGGCACGCTCTATCCGGATGTGATCGAATCGATCTCCTTCAAAGGACCGAGTGCTGTGATCAAAAGCCACCACAATGTCGGCGGCCTGCCTGAGACCATGAAAATGACACTAGTGGAGCCGCTACGCGAGCTGTTCAAGGATGAAGTGCGCGAACTGGGGCGCGAGCTCGGCATTGCCGAGGAGATCATTGGCCGTCAACCCTTCCCTGGGCCAGGACTGGCGATTCGCTGCCTCGGCGACATCACCAAGGAGAAGCTGGAGAAGCTGCGCCTAGCTGACGCCATTGTACTCCAAGAGATCAAAGCTGCGGGTCTCTACGCACGCATCTGGCAATCCTTTGCGGTGCTACTACCGGTGCGCTCGGTGGGTGTGATGGGTGATGAACGCACCTACGACGAAGCGATTGCCCTGCGCGCGGTAGAGTCGGTGGACGGCATGACCTGCGACTTCTCTGATCTTCCCCATGCGCTACTATCGCGCATCTCCAACCGCATCATCAATGAAGTCAAAGGCATCAATCGGGTGGTGTATGATATCACCAGCAAACCACCGGGAACAATCGAGTGGGAATAAATAAGGAACTTACCATCCATTGATTATAGCGCGCCATGCGCTGCAAATATTCAACCATAACAGTCATCTTATCCACTAAGGTAACTACTCAGCACCCATTGAAAATATCCCGTAACTGCTCAGATCGCTTCCGGTTTTTCTGATAGCAAGGCGAAAAAGCGGAGTTTACTACTGTAAATGAGTATTTTTCAACGCCGCTATCGGGAAAACTGGGAGTGAGCTGAGTAGTTACCCACTAAGTTTAGTTAAAAAACGGTCAAGTTGGTTGGCAAAGGCGGCGCGATCTCGCGGACTGAAGGCTGGTGGCCCGCCGGTCATAGCTCCGCCTCCACGCAATTCATCCATGAAGTTACGCATGCTGAGTGCGCCTTGAACATTGGCACTGGTGTAGAATTCACCTCTGGGATTTAGGGCAACGCCACCCTTGGCAATCGCATCCGCTGCCAACGGAATATCAGCGGTAATCACCAAATCCCCCACCTGCATCAATCGGACGATCTCCTTGTCTGCCACATCAAATCCAGCGCCAACCAAAACAAAGTGAATGTAAGGGGAGTCTGGGATGAAGAGTTTGGCATTGGCCACCAGCGTTACCATCACCTGTTTACGCTCGGCAACACGGAAAAGCATCTCTTTCACCACCCTCGGGCAGGCATCGGCATCCACCAGGATTTGTATGGATATACCCATCAGAAAATAGTGCTACAATACATGCATCATCCCATCCATGGGCGTGATAGTGACATCATACATAAAACACGGATAGAGGCGACAATTGCCATACGCCAAAGCTACCATACACTCCCCTGAATTCGTAGCTTGCCCATCCCGATTCGCGTGCAACAGCGGCGTCTAAAGACGCTACATGTCATACATGACAACGCTAAACCTCCAGTATCTGCCACCTATTCATTTCCATCCAACACGGAGCTAATCACCATGCCTACACCAACCAACCAAACCCTGCCTGCTGCCGATACCCTGACAACCATTGATCGCTGGTGGCGAGCAGCCAACTACCTCTCGGTGGGGCAGATCTACCTGCTCGACAATCCGTTGCTGGAGCAGCCGCTGGAGCTCTCTCACATCAAGCCGCGACTGCTTGGCCATTGGGGCACCACTCCGGGACTCAACTTCATCTACGCCCACCTCAACTATTTCATCAAGGCGCGTGACCTCAACGCGATCTACATCGCCGGCCCCGGCCATGGCGGCCCCGGACTGGTCGCCAGCGCCTGGCTCGATGGCACCTACAGCGAATACTACCCGAACATCACGCAGGACAAGGAGGGGATGCAGCGCCTGTTCAAGCAGTTCTCTTTTCCTGGCGGTATCCCTAGCCATGTAGCACCGGAGACCCCGGGATCGATCCATGAGGGTGGCGAATTGGGCTACGCGCTATCGCACGCCTTTGGTGCGGCTTTCGACAACCCTGACCTGATTGTTGCTTGTGTAGTTGGTGATGGCGAGGCAGAGACTGGGCCATTGGCGGCGGCCTGGCACTCCAACAAGTTTCTCAATCCGGCTGGCGACGGTGCCGTTTTGCCCATTCTCCACCTCAACGGCTACAAAATAGCCAACCCCACCATTCTCTCACGCATCCCCCATGCGGAGTTGGAGTCACTCTTTATCGGCTATGGCTACAAGCCCTGCTTTGTTGAAGGGTCAGATCCTCAAAAAATGCACTTGGCAATGTCCGCCGCAATGGCGCAGTGTCTGAACGAGATCCAGGAGATTCAGACCCAGGCCCGTACCAACGGCACGGGTGATCGGCCACTGTGGCCGATGATTATCCTGCGCTCACCCAAAGGGTGGACCGGGCCGAAAGAGGTGGATGGACTCAAGGCCGAGGGTTTTTGGCGCTCGCATCAAGTACCGTTTTCAACCATGACCCCGGATCATGTTCACCTGCTCGAATCATGGATGAAGAGCTACCGGCCAGAGGAGCTATTCAGTGCCGACGGCGTACCGTGCGCAGAGATTCGCGCGCTTGCCCCCAGTGGCACACGCCGCATGAGCGACAACCCGCATGCCAATGGCGGCATACTGCTAAAATCCCTGCGTCTACCTGAATTTGACGCCTATGCGGTGCCGGTGCCACAACCCGGCGCGGTGGATGCGGAAGCAACCCGCGTGCTGGGGTCATTCCTGCGCGATGTGATGGTGGAAAACAGCAACAACAAAAATTTCCGCGTGGTGGGGCCTGATGAGACCGCCTCCAATCGGCTCGGCAATCTGTTCGAGGTAACCAATCGCGCTTGGATGGCCGAGACCCTTCCCGAGGATGACCACCTAGCCACCGATGGCAGGGTAATGGAGATCCTCTCCGAGCATACCTGTCAGGGGTGGCTGGAGGGCTATCTACTTACCGGAAGACACGGGTTTTTCTCCTGCTACGAAGCCTTCATTCCACTCATCGATTCGATGCTCAACCAGCATGCCAAATGGCTTAAAACCACCAGTGAAAACATCCCATGGCGCCGCCCGATCGCCTCGCTAAACTATCTGCTCACCTCCCATGTCTGGCGGCAGGATCACAATGGATTCTCCCATCAGGATCCCGGATTTATCGATCATGTGATCAACAAAAAGGGCGGTATCGTGCGCGTCTATCTGCCGCCAGATGCCAACACCCTGCTCTCCGTCGCGCACCACTGTCTGGCGAGCCGTAACTACATCAATGTCATTGTCGCAGGCAAGCAGCCAGCCCCACAATTTTTGACCATGGATCAGGCGATCAAACACTGCACCCGTGGCATCGGTATCTGGGAGTGGGCAAGCAATGACCGTGGCGCAATCCCGGATGTGGTGTTGGCCTGTGCTGGTGATGTGCCAACATTGGAGACACTGGCTGCGGTATCGTTGCTGCGTCAGCACCTGCCACAACTCAAAATGCGGGTGGTCAATGTGGTGGATCTGATGACGCTGCAACCGCGCGAAGAGCATCCGCACGGGTTGTCTGATAATGACTTTGATATGCTGTTTCCGATTGGTATCCCCGTGCTTTTTGCCTATCATGGCTACCCATGGCTGATTCATCGCCTCACCTATCGCCGCCACAACCACAGCCATATCCATGTGCGCGGCTACAAGGAAGAGGGAACCACCACCACGCCGTTCGATATGGTGGTACTCAACGATCTGGATCGCTTCCATCTGGTGTGTGATGTGCTCGATCGTCTGCCACAACTGGCCAATGAGGCACCTTATCTTAAGCAGGAGATGCATGACAAGCTGGTGGAGCACAAGCAGTATATTACCGAGCACGGGGAAGATATGCCGGAGATTCGCGAGTGGCGCTGGCAAGCAACGAATTAATTTGTGGGTACCCCCTTGCTGACTGTATTGGTCGCCACCGCCGAACAGGAGGTATTTCACGGCGAGGCCGCACGGGTGATCGCACCAAGTGTTGATGGAGAGCTAGCGATTCTACCCGGCCATACACCACTACTTGCCCAGTTACGCCCGGGAATCCTGCGCATCTATTGTCTTGGCAATGAAGAAGAGCCATACGAATGTACCGATGTAGTCATCGTTGGTGGCTACCTTGAGGCACAACCCGATGCCGTCACGATTCTGGCCGATGCAATAGAACGCGCTGATGAGATCGATGCAGCACTTGCCGCCAAGGCTGTAGAGCAGGCAAAGCAGCATATCTCCAATTCAAAAGGGATGAACATCGACCGCGCCATCATGGAGCTTGAACTGGCAATCGCACGGCTCCAGGTGGCACGCAAGAACCAACCACACAGCCTCAACTAACTCCTCACCATGTCCACCATTCTCGTCATCAACAGCGGTAGTTCATCAATCAAAATGGCGGCCATCGCCATGCCAGGAGAGCAGGTGTTAGCGCAAGGCTTGGCCGAACGGCTGGGAGAGGCGGCACCACTGCTGACTTGGCGCGGTTCGCATCAAGAAGCGCACCAGATGCTCAACGCCGAAGCCGACCATACCAGCGCCTGCCAGCAGATGCTGGCGCTACTATTTGCCGAGGTCGAGGTCGCCTCTGTTGCTGCGGTTGGTCATCGCATCGTCCACGGTGGCGAGGCATTCGTGGCTCCACTTACCCTTGATGCGGCAGCAATCGCCAAAATCGCAGCCATCTCTCACCTAGCACCGCTGCATAACCCGGCCAACCTGCTGGGGATAAAAGCTGCGATGGCAGCCCTGCCAGATGTGCCACAAGTAGCGGTCTTTGATACCGCTTTCCACCATACCATGCCGCCCCACGCCTACCTCTATGCGGTGCCCCACCACTGGTATGCCGAGTATGGCGTGCGTCGCTATGGGTTTCATGGCACCAGCCACCGTTTTGTGGCGCAGGAGGCCGCAAAACGGTTGCAGCGTGCCGAGAACGATTGCCACCTGCTGACCGCCCATCTTGGTAATGGCTGTAGTGCGGCAGCAATTGCTGGCGGGATTAGTGTCGACACCACCATGGGGCTGACACCACTCGAGGGGCTGGTGATGGGCACCCGGAGCGGCGATGTCGATCCTGGATTGCACGCCTTCATCGCCCGTCAAAGCGGGAGATCGCTGGAGGAGATCACCAACGATCTCAACCAACGCTCCGGCCTGCTCGGCATTTCGGGAGTGAGCAATGATATGCGCACCCTGCTCGCGGCAGCTAGCAAAGAAGATGCGGCCAAAAGTGATACGGATGAAAATAGGCGCGCCCAACTGGCAATCGATATCTTCTGCTACCGACTGGCCAAGGCGCTAGCTGGCTTATCCATTGCGCTACCGCGCCTTGATGCCATTGTCTTCACCGGCGGCATTGGCGAACACGCCGCCGAAGTACGCCGCCAGGTGGTGCAGCAACTTCATCTGCTAGGGGTATCCATCGACCCCATCCGCAACACCCAGCACGGTAGCGATAGCAAAGGATTTATTAGCCCGCCGCATGGCTCCCCTGCGGTACTGGTCATCCCAACCAGCGAGGAGCGCATGATCGCCCGCGACACACTTCGTTGTCTCAATCGCCCGTCAACGCCTAATCATGGATAGTTCGAATGCGCTTAAAAACCAGATCTCGACTGCATCGCGTGTTCGATACGCATAACCGCCGAGCGAGCGAGGAAGCCACTGCGGCTTTCGCCCTCCCGCTTGGCGGCGGCATCGATCACCGCCCACAACCATCCGGAAAACTCCGCCAAAGTGGCGTAGTGCTGCATCGGGGAGGGTGGAGGAGTAGCTTCACCTCGGGAAAGATACTCTTCCATCTACAACTCCACCGCTTCACGGGTGTGGTCAATGGCTTCATCCATGGTGTCGCCAGCGGAAAAATATCCAGTAAAATAAGGCACTACCACACCAAAGGCGCGGCCATCATCGCCGGGTTCAATTGCAATCGGATACCGCATAGCTACTCCTTAAGCCCCGCCCGCTTGAGGATGGCGGATCTGATGATGGCTGTCACGGCTGCGCACCACCTTCCATCCAGCTTTCTTCAACCGCTTCATCAACGCCTTACTATTCACGGTGTGTACAATACACAATCCTGCATCACCAATCCGGAGCCATCATGAGCCACACCTTTCTTCTCGTATCCACTGGTGCTGGCATCGGCCTGAGCACTGTCAGCTTAGGTTTAGTGCGTGCGCTTGATCGGCTGGGAATCCGCACCGGATTTTGCAAACCGATCGCCCAGCAACATGCCAATGATGATAATGATAGCGTAGAACGCTCCACCGCCCTGATTCGGCGCGTCACCAACCTCACCCCACCAACGCCAATCAGTACCAAGCGGGCGGCAATTCTACTGGGTTCCGGCGATGCCGACCTGTTGATGGAGGAGGTAGTAAGCCTCTACCGCGACAGTGCCAAAAACGCCGATGCGATTGTGGTAGAGGGGTTAGTTGATGATGGCCACACCGGCTATGCCAGCCGCATCAATAGCGCCATCGCCCGTGCGCTTGATGCCGAGGTTATTCTGGTAACGGAACCATCTGATAATATTGAACAAAGTATTGGTATTGCTGCAGATTCTTTTGGTGGCCGCGCCGATGGCGCATTGGTCGGCATCATACTCAACAAGGTACATGCGCCAACCGAGGGTCAGGGTGCTATTCAGACCGATCTACTGCAATCGCCAACCCACAGCAATGGGATCCTCGACACCTTGTTGGCCCGCATTGCCGACACGCCGTTTCATCTCATCGGTGCCATCCCCTGGCAGCCGTCATTGATTGCACCGCGCACCGCCGATATCGCCCACTACCTTGGCGCCAACCTGCTCAATGCCGGAAATATGCAGCAGCGCCGAGTGCACCATATCGAGCTCTGCGCCCGCACCTTGGCCAATATCGAAAGTGTCTATCACGCCCACACCCTGCTCATCTTCCCCGGTGATCGAAACGATGTTTTTATTGCTGCCTGCATGTCTGCGCTCAACGGGGTGGAGTTAGCTGGCATTGTCCTCACCGGAGGGCTGCGCCCCAGCCCCAGTGTGATGCAACTCTGTGCCAAAGCACTCGCCAGCGGCGTGCCGGTGATGGAGGTGACCAGTAGCTCATTTCAGACCGTATCCCAAATCGCACACATGCCATCCGAGACCGCCGCCGATGATGGCGATCTGATTGACGCTGCCATGGAGCATGTCGCCGACCACCTCGACACCTCGTGGTTACAGACACAATGCGCCATCTCACGCCAGCCTCGATTATCCCCAGCAGCATTCCGTTATCAGTTGATCCAACAAGCGCAACAGACGCCGCAAACGATCCTTCTGCCTGAGGGCAATGAGCCCCGCACGGTGATGGCCGCCCACAAAAGCCAACAGCGCGGTATCGTCAAGCCGGTGTTGCTGGGCTCACCTGCCACCATCGCCCAGGTGGCCCAAGCACAAGGGATTACGCTGGCACCAGAGCTGACCATTATTGATCCGACCACGGTGCGCGAAGCCTTGGTCGCACCGATGGTAGCACTACGGCGCCACAAGGGGTTGAACGAGGAGATGGCGCGCGACCAGCTTCAAGATAATGTGGTGCTGGCCACCATGATGCTGGCCACTGGCCAAGGCGATGGGCTGGTCTCCGGTGCTACCCACACCACCGCCAACACGGTGCGTCCCGCCTTTCAACTGATCGGCATTAACGACCGTGCTCAACTGGTATCGTCGATATTTTTCATGTGCCTACCCGACCAGGTGGTGGTCTATGGTGACTGCGCCATCAACCCGGATCCCAATGCCGAACAGTTGGCCGATATTGCCATTCAGAGTGCAGACTCCGCTGCCGCCTTCGGCATCGAACCTCGGGTGGCGATGATCAGCTACAGTACGGGGGATTCCGGCTCCGGTAGCGATGTGGACAAGGTACGCCAAGCCACCAAACTGGCGCAAGCGCGTCGTCCCGATCTGCTGATCGATGGCCCGATGCAGTACGATGCTGCTTCCATCGCCTCAGTAGGAAAAAGCAAGGCTCCAACCAGCACCGTCGCTGGTCGTGCCACCGTATTTATCTTCCCTGACCTCAACACCGGCAACACCACCTACAAAGCCGTGCAACGCAGCGCCCATCTCATCAGCATCGGTCCGATGCTGCAGGGGCTAAAAAAACCGGTGAATGATCTCTCGCGCGGCGCTTCGGTAGAGGATATCCTCTACACCATCGCATTAACCGCGATTCAGGCGGGTCAGAATCAGGATTAACCGTATCATAAAACCCCCTTCATGGGCGTGTTAACCCCCTCTTAAAAGGCCATCAAGCTTGAGCGATCTGGGCAATTACAGCCATTTTCTGGCAGGGTGCTGAGTAATCACGAAAAAACAAAAATGTGGGAGATACCATTGATTGTTTCACCAATTCTTTCTAGCAATAGCCGTAACTGCTCAGATTGCGCCTTATTTTTCTGATAGCAAGGCGAAAAAGCGGAGTTTACTACTGTAAATGAGCATTTTTCAACGCCGCTATCAGGAAAATAAGGCGCAATCTGAGTAGTTACCAAGAAAGAGAGGAAAAGCATGCAAGCAAACACCACCGCACTCGTACTGATTGGGTACCAAAACGACTATTTTTCCCAAACGGGAATCTTGCGCAGTGTCATCGAGTCCGATGCTGATCGCGTACTGAGCAACACATTAAAGACGGTGCAAGCACTAGCGAGCAGCGCCACCACCATCATCTCCACCCCGATCCTCTTTACCGACGACTATCGCGAACTTAATGATCCGGTCGGCATTCTAAAGACCATCAAAGAGGTAGGAGCCTTCAAACACGGCTCAGAAGGGGGGAAAACAAACCCCGAACTTGCGGCTTTTGGCGAAAGGATTATCGAAATCCCTGGCAAACGCGGACTCAATGCCTTTGCCAATACCCAGCTTGAACAGACGCTAAAGGCTCACAATATCGAGGATGTAGTGCTGGCCGGCGTGGTCACCGCAATCTGTATCGACTCCACCGGGCGTGCAGCACATGAGCGCGGCTTTCGTGTCCATGTGCTATCCGACACCACCGGCGGCCGCACCGGATTCGAACAGGATTTCTATTGCCGTGAGATATTTCCGCTCTATGCAGAGGTGCTGCCATGCGATGCGATCATTGCAGCGCTTAGCGAACCGCTTGGCGAACAATCATAAGGGGTTCGCACCACAATGGAACAAAGAATTCAGCATAGTTATCGCCTGATTGAGGCGTTACAGGAGAGTGAATCCTACCGTAAGATGCTATTTGAACGCTCGCCTGCCGCCTTAGCTTTATCTAATATGGATGGCCAGCTGGTGGATATCAATCCCGCCTTCGCCGAGATCATCGGTTATTCGGTTGAGGAGGCACTTACGCTCACCTACTGGGATCTGACCCCAAAAGAGTATGCCGACCAAGAGCGACAGCAGTTGGCAGCTCTCGCCCAGCATGGTCAATATGGCCCTTATGATAAAGAGTATCTTCACAAAAACGGTCACAGAATCCCGGTACGGATGAAAGGTGTGCTTTTTGAACGCGATGGGAAACAGTTTATCTGGTCAAATGTCGAAGACATCACGCAACGCAAGGCGCGGGAATCGTTTGAGGCATTGGAGCGCGAAATTCTGGCGATGATTGCCAATATAGAGACCCCACTGACACCCATTCTTGAAAAGTTAGTGCTCGGCATTGAGCAACGCTCAGACGGCGGACTGGCTTCCATTCTACTGATGGATGCGGAGGGAGAACACCTCACCCATGGCGCTGCGCCCAGCCTGCCCGAAGCCTATTGCCAAGCGCTTGACGGCGTACAGATCGGCGCGGCTGTAGGCAGTTGCGGCACGGCGGCATACACCGGAAAACGGGTCGTGGTTGCTGATATTGCCACCGATCCACTGTGGGCAGATTACAAGGCGCTAGCATCATCATTCAACCTCGGCTCCTGCTGGTCGCAGCCGATTCTCGACAGTGGCAATAAGGTGCTGGGAACCTTCGCCATTTATCACAACCATCCCTCTGCACCCACCGAGAATGCATTAAAGCAGATCGAGACCTTCGCCCAGCTGGCGAGTACAGCCATTGTCCATGCGCAAGCTGAATCCTCGCTGCGTGAGAGTGAACGCCGATTTCACACCCTAGCAGCCATCTCTCCAGTGGGGATTTTTCGTACCAATGCCGATGGTCACTGCCTTTATGTCAATGAATGCTGGTGCGCCATGGCGGGGCTATCGCCTGGTGAAGCGAGCGGAGATGGTTGGAGCCAAGCCATCCATCCCGATGACAGGGATGCGGTATTTACCACATGGAACACCGCAGTCAACAAAAAAGCCCCCTTTTCCGCCGAGTATCGCTTCCAGCACAAAAATGGTCAGATCACATGGGTGATTGGTCAGGCGCAGGCTGAGATTTCTGATGCGGACGAACTGATAGGCTATGTCGGCACCATCACCGACATCTCTGATCGTATTATGGCCGAGGAGGAGCGCGCGGCGATGCAGGCCAAGGCCGAGCATACCCAACGACTGGAGAGTCTAGGAGTATTGGCTGGTGGAATCGCCCATGATTTCAATAATATCCTAACCGCAATCCTCGGCAATGCTGCTATGGCCGAGCGCAAGGTGCTCACCAATCCCGAACGCGCCCAGCAGTTCTTAAGCAACATCGTCGCCTCTAGCGACAAGGCTGCAGAGCTGTGCAAACAGATGCTTGCTTACTCCGGCAAGGGGAAGTTTGTGGTCAAGGCGATCAATCTGTCACACATGGTAGAGGAGATCTCCAGATTACTGAGTGTCTCCATTGCCAAGAATGTCGTGCTAAAATACAACCTAGAAGAGAATCTTCCCGCAGTAGAGGCCGATAGCGCACAGTTGCAACAGGTGATCATGAATCTGGTCATCAATGCTTCCGATGCGATTAGTGATCAGACTGATGACCACATTAGTGACCAAAAGGGCGGCGTCATTTCGATCAGCACCGGCGTGATGCAGGTGGATCATCGCTATCTCGAGTCCACCCATCTGGATGATGCCCTTTCCGACGGGCGTTATGTGTTCCTGGAGGTCTCTGATACCGGATGCGGCATGGACAAGGAGACCCAACAAAAGCTGTTTGAGCCGTTTTTCACCACCAAATTTACCGGCCACGGCTTGGGGATGAGTGCCGTGCTCGGCATCATCCGCGGCCACTTCGGCGCAATCAAGGTCTACTCCGAACCGGATCACGGCACCACCTTCAAGGTTTTACTTCCAGCCAGTGCATTCACCGCTGATATGGAGACTGGAAACAACAGATCCGCCCCTATTGCCAAATCAGCAATCCAGGGAACCGTACTGATCATCGATGATGAGGAGGATATCCGCGCTGCGGCATCCATGATGCTTGAGGATATCGGGTTTCACACCCTCACTGCTACCGATGGCGAGGACGGAGTGCGGGTCTATCGCCAACACCAGCACCAGATTGATGCCGTATTGCTGGACATGACGATGCCAAAACTGGATGGAAAAGGGTGTTTCCGCGAGCTGCGGCGCATCAACCCTAGCGTGAAGGTGATCCTATCCTCTGGCTACAACGAGCAAGAATCGACCAGCATGTTTGCTGGTCAAGGGCTGGCTGGATTTCTCCAAAAACCCTATTTCCCCGAAAAGCTACAGGAGCAGTTTACAGCCCTGATACAACAAGATGAAGCGGCTGAGAATTCCAACACATTGTGAGCAGTAACTACTCAGCTCAACTCTTGGTGTGTGAGGAACGGATGGTGAAAGCCATGCAGGGCAACAACCCATAACAAAAGCCTGACCCCAGCATTCAGCCGTTCCCGTAACCGCCCAATCCGTAACATGCTTGTATTTTATGTTATATGTATGCAAATAACCCTTGTTTATTATTAGATACACCCCACCATTCACGCATGATAACTACGCATCACCCCTTGAAAATATCCCGTAACTACTTAGATTACTTCCTGTTTTATGATAGTAAGGTGGAAAATCGGAAGTGAGCTGAGTCGTTACCACCCATGTATCGTCACGCTACATCTTTTATCCGCCATTGGTTTGCCCAAGATCGGCACAAGCCTCTTATTCTTCGTGGCGCCAGACAGGTAGGTAAAAGTACGCTGATTCGCCTCTTTGCGAAAGCTGAAAATATCGAATTAACCGAACTGAACTTTGAACGCAATCCTGAGTACGCAACCATTTTTTCATCCAACGATCCGAAGCAGATTGTCACCTCCCTACGCCTGTTGATGAACCAAGCGATCCAGCCAGGAAAATCGATACTGTTTCTCGACGAGATACAGGCAGCCCCGACATTATTGGCGAGCTTGCGCTATTTTTATGAAGAGATGCCAACGCTGCATGTGGTGGCGGCCGGATCGTTGCTCGACTTTGAATTGGCAGCGCCAACATTTCCCATGCCCGTGGGTCGGATCAGCTACCTGCATCTGCATCCAATGTGTTTCACCGAATTTTTGCGAGCTATTGGTGAGTCTGCTCTCGCCGAATTCATCGAGATGTGGTGTATTGGGGGTGAAATACCGGCACCACTGCATCGCAAACTGATGGCGTTACTCAGACAGTGCATGGCGGTTGGCGGGATGCCCGAGGCCGTGCAATCATTTTCTGAACATGCCGACTACCGTCAAGTAGAGGTGATCAAGCAGGATCTCCTGGCCACTTTCTCGGATGATTTTGCCAAATATACCCGGCATCAAGACCGTGAATTGATTCGCGTAATCTTCCAAAAAGCACCGTCACTGATCGGGCGTAAAGTGAAATATAGCGACATTCATCGAGACATAGCCGCATCACGCGTGGCGCAATGTCTGAACCAACTCCACATGGCTAGAGTGATTTGCAAAGTGACACGAACTGCAGCCAACGGCTTACCACTCGCCGCAGAGGAAAATGCTAAGTTTTATAAGCTGCTGTTTCTGGATATCGGCTTGGTCTCCACCATGCTCAACACAAGTTGGAGCGTACTGCAAGATGCGTTGATGTTGATCAACCAAGGAGCACTAGCCGAGCAGTGGGTTGGACAAGAGCTATTAAGCAGTCTCGATGATTATGTGCCACCACATTTGCACTACTGGGCGCGTGAAGCCCGATCAAGCTCGGCAGAGGTGGATTATATCATCGCACATGACAAACCCGTCCCCGTTGAGGTGAAAGCGGGGAAAAGCGGTGCGTTGAAGTCGCTACACCTGTTCATGCGCGAGAAGGGGTCAGATATTGCACTGCGGATCAATGCAGATACGCCCAGCATCATGACCGTAGAGCAGCCTCTAGCAAACGGAGGCCGTAAAACATACCCGCTGTTATCCTTGCCATTATACATGGCGGGACAAGCTCGCCGGATACTTTCAACCAGATAACGCGTTAGTGACGCGTAGAAATAGGGTCAGGATTTTGTTAAGGGGTAACTACTCAGCAGTTACAGCCATTTTTTGGTAGGGTGCTGAGTAGCCACTTGGATGATAGCCTATAACAAAAGCCTGACCCCAGATTTCACGATAGCACCTCGGGCATCACTGGTGCAAAGGAATCTGCACTGAATACTCTGGCGCATCCAACAAGAAGCTCGCCTTGATAAAATCGGGCTTGGCAAAGGGGGTGTAATGGTTAGAGAAGCCATACGCCTCCTTGGGGGCAGGGAAGGGAAACCAGCGCATATCCAACACATGGTTGCTATTGGCATCATGAAACACCTCAATGGCATAGGTGGCTGGGTAAGGCAGGTCGGGAATCACAACCTGCAAGCGGTCACGGTTAGGCACCGAAAGCTCCCGGTGGTAGGCAGCTTGTTCTGGATGCAGCCAGCCCGCTTGATCATAAACCCGAACCACCAACGCGCCGCCTTGATGCGTATCAATATTGGTGATCTCTAGGTTAAGAGCGGCGTGGAGTGCTGGCACCCCCTGGGCTTGGGCAGCATTAGCCGTCCAAAGCAAAAGCAGCATCGACAATACCAACATGCTTCGTAACGATTCAGCCATCGCCTGAAAACGGCTGTAACGACCCAGCACCCTACCCAAAAATGGCTGTAACTGCTCAGATTGCTTCTGGTTTTCCTGATAGCAAGGCGAAAAAGCGGAGTTTACTACTGTAAATGAGCATTTTTCAACGCCGCTATCAGGAAAACCGGGAGTGATCTGGGTAGTTACTTTACGATCGTAACTACTCAGCACCCTACCAAAAAATGGCTGTAACTGCTCAGATTGCTTCCGGTTTTCCTGATAGCAAGGCGAAAAAGCGGAGTTTACTACTGTAAATGAGCATTTTTCAACGCCGCTATCAGGAAAACCGGGAG
>JAUZRF010000094.1 GCA_030950645.1 Mariprofundales bacterium | reverse complement strand
GCAACGGATATCAACTCCTTGTGGACATCAAGTCCAATATATCTAATAGTTCTTTCCATGGTGGCTCACCTCCTTGATTATGGCTCTGTCATGCCGACAAAGCGCGGCAAGTATAACCCACGCATCACAAGGATGGTGGGTCACCTCGCCTTTAGGGGGAGCCATGCTGTCTCAGATTGCTTCTGCTTTTCCCGATGGCGGCGTTGAAAAATTCTCATTTACAGTAAACTCCGCTTTTTCGCCTTGCCATCAGAAAAATCAGGAGTGAGCTGAGTAGTTACGAATAAGCAAGGGATCACTAAAGTGGCACTCGCTAGGCAGATGCACACGGCAAGATCGGTAGTAGATTGCTTGATCCTGAAAATACAGGCGTGAGCTGAGTAGTTACCATGGGCGTGTTGATGATGCTCGGTGAGGACACCCTATTTGCCATCGCTGTTGAGGCGGATGCTGTTGCTATCGATGCGGATTTTTCGTTTTCGGTACAGTGATCCGACCGCTTTTTTGTAGAGGGCCTTGCTGACCCCGAATGTTGCTTTGATTGCAGCGGGGCTGCTTTTATCGGTCAGGGTCAGAGTGCCGCCCGCTTTTTCCAGTGCGGCCATGATGGTGTCGGCGACCTCATCGCTTTTTTCGCTGGGTAGGCGATGTAGGCAGAGATCAATCCGACCATCGTCGCGAATTTGCTTGATATACCCGGTAAGATGTTGGCCTATGTTGAGCTCATGAACCTGCTCATGGCGGTGCAGTAGCCCCCAGTGGCTATTGTTGACGATCATTTTGTGACCCAAATCCGTTTTGGCGGCGGTAAGCAAGGTCACCTCATCGCCAACCTCAAAATCTCCGTGGGACTCGTCGTGAAGGAAATCATTGAGCTTGGCTGAAGCGGTGATTCGCTGGCTCTTTTCATCGAGAAACAGGCAGACGATGTGGGATTCACCCTCCTGTATTGGCATGATCTGCTCACCAAAAGGCAGCAGCAGATCTTTGGACAGTCCCCACTCCAAAAATGCACCATAATGTGAGACCGATGTCACCAAGAGCTGCACAAATTCCCCTACCATGGCGTAGGGGCGTGCGGTGGTGGCAATGATGCGATCCTCGGAATCGAAGTAGATGAACACCGCAATTTCATCATTCACGCAGCACGCTGGCGGCACGAAGCGCGCTGGTAGCAGAATCTCGCCGAAGCCGCCCTGCTCCGGATCTCCACCATCAAGATAGAGACCAAAATCGACCTCCTTAACGATGCGGAGCCGGTTGATGCGGCCGATCTCTACCATGATTTGCTTCCGCAACGCATTGCGATGGAACCTTGGTTACGCATTCTTCACCCCCGTTGCTGCCAAGATTTGCTCTACTTGCTGCTGCAATGTGGCCACATCTTGCTCCAGTTGGCTGATACGGAGCGCAGCACTTTTGCTACTATCTGAGGCTGCGCACGCCTCCTTTGTGCCCACATCCATGCTGACCTCAACCTCACCGCAGAGCAGGTGGGCGTAACGATCCTCGCGTTGTCCGGCTACGCGGGGGATCTGCATCAGCAGCGGCGCTTCGCGTTCGATCATCTCGGTAAGCAGGGATAATGCCTCCGCATTGCTGTCAAAATCGACCATGCGGCCGGTGGTGATGCGGATCTCGTTGAGGGTGAGAGCGCCGCGCAGCATCAGCACGCATAACACTGCTCGCTGTTTGCTGGACAGTGTCAATTTGCGTGAGAACTGCTGTTCAAAACGGTCAGATCGGCCATCGGTACGGGCGGTGATCAGCCCTTGGCTGCGTAGGCCATTGATGACACCACCTACCTCACTGGCGCTCAGCGACATCACCGGCACGCGGCTACTTTTTTGATTACAGGCGGTGGTGAGTGCCTTGAGTGTCAATGGATAATAGTCTGGTGTTGTCAGCTGTTTTTCCATCAGGCAGCCGAGCACGCGCGCTTGGTTGTCTGATAAGTCCCCATCTAGGTTGGTCATTATTTCCCCCTATTCAAGTGCGAATATTTTTCCATGATTCAACAGCAATTTCAACGGTATGTTCGCCATCACTTAGCCAGATTTGCCCATCTTGAATGGTATAAGATAGTTGCATGGTGCGCTGTGCCATACCGCAGAATCCGGCTACCGTTTCGTCGTCCAGACTCACGATGCTGAGATTGGAAAAACGCGCCAATTTGTTGGCATGCTGTTGCCACCACGCCGCGCCACTGCGCTGTTGGTAGTTGTAGATGATCACCTGCCGGGCACGGCCACACGCCTTGCGAATACGCTTGTCATCGGGTTGTCCCAGATCAATCCACAGTTCAATCTCATCACTCAGGTTTTTTTGCCATAGATCCGGTTCATCATCGGCACTGATTCCCTTGGTGAATTGGAGCGACGGGCTGGCGTGGAGTGCGAATGCCAACAGACGAACCATCATGCGGGCATCACTTTCTGAGGGGTGACGGGCAATAGTGAGCAGATGGCTTTGGTAGTAATTTCGATCCATATCCGTGATCTGCAACTCGGCTTTGAAAACGGTTGATTTGATTGCCATGGTTAGATGGTGGGGGCGGTGTTGAGCTGGCCGCGCAACAGATCGCAGGTGAGATGCTCAAGCACGACCTCTTTGGACTGAAGCGATGCCCCTTTAAGTAGCTGCTCGGCGTGGCGAATTCGTGAGAGTAGTCCCGAGAGTTGTTCGGCAGGCCACTGGGCAGCCTCTTTCGGCACCCGCTTTCTGGCATCACCAAACACCTTGGCTGCGGCAATGGGGTTGGCTGCGCGTTGTGACTGATGCCAGCGGTAAAGCACGATCTGCTGCATGCGGATGCCGATCCAGCGCACCATCTGCACCTCGGAGACGCGCTGCTCGCGCACCAGTCGGCGCTGAAGCTTCAGTGCGCGGGGTTCGCGCATCGCGAGCGCATGGCACCACTCCTCAAGTGCCTCGGGTGCTTGCTCTCCCAACAGCGTGGCGGCCACCGACCATGGAATGGGGGCGGAGTCACCATCGGCATAGCATGACAAACGCTCCAGCCATTGCGTGGCAGCCTGCTGGAGGCCACAGAGGCGCTCACTAGCGAGCTCAAGCGTCTCTTGACTAAGGTTAATCTCCCGAGTGTTGGCGGCATCGTGGAGCCAGCGCAGGAATTCGCCTGGGGTGGGGGTGTGAAAATCGCAGTGGGCGAGTGCAGGGATGGCAATCAACTTTTTGTGGATCGCCTTTTTCCACATCGCACCGACCGCGCAGAGGATGAGTAGGCTCCCTGGCGGCACCCGTTCCACCATCGCCAAGAGATGGTCGACCTGCTTGTAGCGGGCGGCATCGGCATTGCGTACCAAGGCAACGCAGCCATTGGGTCCGAACAGAGTCGGGTTGCCCCACTGCTGCTCGATCTCGGCGAGGCGGTCCACATCTAGTCGCAGATGGGGCAGCTCACTGGCGCGCGCAAACAGGGTGTTGGCGCTGAGCTCTACCCCATCGCGATTCTCGCCGTGCAGGTAGTAGGCGGAGAGCTTGCTAGCGGCGAGCTGGTGGGCAGAGAGCTTCAATGGAATCCATGATTGCTGGGTAACTGCTCAGATTGCTTCCGGTTTTTTTGATAGCAAGGCGAAAAAGCGGAGTTTACTACTGTAAATGAGCATTTTTCAACGCCGCTATCGGGAAAACCGGGAGTGAGCTGAGTAGTTACATTGCTGATCACATTAAAATCCTGATCGCAGGCGGCTGGTGGCGAGTTCCGCCCATTGGGTGAGCAGCTCTTTGCGTACCTGGTTGCGATTGGCCTCAATCACCGCAGGGCCACCGCTAGCATAGATCTCACCATGCACCGAAATATCTCCACTGCGCCAAGTGGGGTCGCCGTTGTTGTCGGTAGCAGCAGGTGTAGTCGCGGTAGCAGGGGGTTGTAGCAGTAGCTCGCCATGCAGCACGAGTTGGTATTGGTTGGCAACGCCATTGCTGTCGAATCCCTGGGTATTTAATGTCTCCTCCATTTGATGCACCACGAGTTGGCTTTGCTTGTCGGCTTGGGCGCTTTCGCTGACAAAATCATGCTGCGAATCGTTACCTAACTGTTGTATCATTGCTGAGACAGCGCGTTGACCCAAGGCGTTATCAGCATGCACTACGATAGTTTGGGTCGCTATTCCCGGCAAGCTTCCGCCGTGGCCAACCAGATGGTAGCCACAGCCGGTGAGCAGCAGCATTAGCATTAGCATTCGGGGAAGAAGCAGGCAGATGGTGCGCATCACGCGGGTCTCACCACGAGGTTGAGTAGCCGCCCCGGCACCAGAATTACTTTAACCATGTGCATCCCCTCCAGCCATTTTTCCAGCCCTGCATCGGCGTGCACTGCGGCCAGTGCTTGCTCCTGACCCGCCCCTTTGGCGATGGTGATTTCGCCGCGCTTCTTGCCTGCGATCTGCACCACTAGGGTGACGCGATCCGTGATCAGTGCCGCTGGATCAATTTGCGGCCAGTCGGCTTCGGTGAGGGGGGGGAGTCCGAGCAGATCCCCACATTCGCAGGCGAGGTGGGGAGCGAATGGCACCAGCAGCTTGGCCAACACCTCGCACCCTTCGCGCATGGTTGTCCGCCCGTTTGCCCCCTTGGCCTCGAAGCTGGTGAGCGCATTGGTGAGCTCCATCAATGCGGCGATGGCAACATTGAAGGCGAAGCCGTGGGTAAAGGCGTGATCCACTCGGCCGATGGTGGTGTGGATGGTGCGGCGCAGGGAGGCGACCGCCTCAGCACTATCGTTGCAGCTTGCTGTACCCAGTGTAGTGGTGGCCTGCACCAGTCGGAACACCCGCTTGAGGAAGCGTTCCGCCCCCTCCACTGCCGAATCGTTCCACTCCAGATCCTTATCTGGTGGCGCGGCGAAGAGGGTGAACATGCGTGCGGTATCGGCCCCATAGCGGGTGATGATG
This sequence comes from Mariprofundales bacterium, assembly GCA_030950645.1. Classification (GTDB taxonomy): domain Bacteria; phylum Pseudomonadota; class Zetaproteobacteria; order Mariprofundales; family J009; genus JAUZRF01. The sequence goes on along the minus strand of JAUZRF010000094.1, from coordinate 13,537 downwards.
GCGGCGGGATCCACCGTGTTTCCCTTAGATTTGCTCATCTTGGCACCATCTTTGAGCACCATACCCTGGGTAAGCAGATTGGTGAAGGGCTCATCGCCCACCTGGTTGCCATCGAACAGCCCATTGTCACGCATCAGGCGGTGAAAAAACCGAGCATAAAGCAGATGGAGCACGGCATGCTCTACCCCACCGATATATTGATCGACCGGTGCCCAACGCGCCACCGCCTTGCCATCAACCATCGCCGTGTCGCAACGGGGGCTGGTGTAGCGCAGTGCGTACCACGACGACTCCATGAAGGTGTCGAAGGTGTCGGTCTCGCGCCGTGCGGGCTTGCCGCAACGCGGGCAGGTGGTGTGGATAAAGGCGTCGCAATGCGCCAGCGGGCTTTCGCCACCGGTGGGTTTGAGATCCTCGGGCAGGCGTACCGGCAGATCGGATTCCGGCACCGCAACCGCGCCACAATCGTCGCAATGGATCACCGGAATCGGCGTTCCCCAGTAGCGCTGCCGCGACACCAGCCAGTCGCGCAGCCGGTATTGGATCTGCGCCTTGCCCTTGCCGAGTGTGTGGAGGTGGTTGGTAATCGCCTGCTTGGCGGCGGCACTATCCAGCCCATCAAACTGGCCGGAGTTGGTCAGCACGCCCGTCTCGGTAAACGCCTCGGCCTGCACATCCCATGCCCCCTCTACGGGTGCAACCACCTGCTGGATGGGCAGGCCGTATTTCAGCGCAAAGGCGTGGTCGCGTGCGTCATGTGCGGGCACGCTCATCACCGCTCCAGTGCCATAGCCAGCGAGCACGAAATTGGCTACCCACACCGGCACGATGGTGCCGCTGATCGGATGAATGGCATTGATTCCCAACGGCATCCCTTTCTTCTCCATCACCGCCAGATCGGCCTCTTTGGTCGAGATGGTGGCGCACTCCTTGAGGAAATCGGCCAGTTCGGGGCTACTTGCGGCCGCCTCAACCGCTAGGTGATGGCTAGCGGCCACGGCCATGTAGGTGACGCCCATTAAGGTGTCCGGTCGGGTGGTGTAGATCTCCAACGCATCGCTGCGACCGGCAACGGTTTCTTGGATGGCGAAGCGCGCCACGGTGCCGGTGGAGCGACCGATCCAGTTTTTTTGCATGCCACGCACCCGTTCCGGCCAGCCGGGGAGATGGTTTAATCCCTCCAGCAGCTCTTCGGCGTAGTCGGTGATGCGAATAAACCACTGTTTCAGGCTTTTGCGCACCACTGGAGTATCGCAACGCCAGCACGCGCCATCCACCACCTGTTCGTTGGCCAGCACGGTGTGGCAAGGCTGGCACCAGTTGACCTCAGCTTCTGCCTGATAGGCCAGCCCTTTTTCCAGCAACTTGGTGAAGAGCCACTGCTCCCAGCGGTAATAGTCGGGGTGGCAGGTGGCGATCTCGCGGCTCCAGTCGTAAGAGAGTCCGAGCCGCTTGAGCTGCGTGCGCATCTGATCAATATTGCCATAGGTCCAAGCAGCGGGCGGCACATCGCGCGCGATGGCAGCGTTCTCTGCCGGCAGACCGAAGGCATCCCACCCCATCGGATGGAGCACATTAAAGCCGTGCATGCGCTGGTAGCGGGCAATGGCATCACCTAAACAGTAGTTGCGCACATGCCCCATATGGAGGGTACCGGAGGGGTAGGGGAACATCACCAGACAGAAGTAGTTGGGACGGTCGTCGGTGGCGGCATCATTGGCACAATCCGCACCGGAATCCGCCCACAGCTGCTGCCATCGCGCCTCAATCGCCTGTGCGTCGTATCTGGTGGGGTGTGAGTCAGCCAACATGTGCTCCCTGATCGAAATAGAGTCCTTGTGGCGAATAATGGGGGATGGCGGGAAGATGTCCAAGCCTAAGCCCCTTGCCATAGTTACGGTGACAGTTTACTAAATATAGTAACTACTCAGCACCCATTGAAGTCCTGGATATTCGACATAAGAATCGTTTTTAGTAACTGCTCAGATCGCTTCCGGTTTTTCTGATGGCAAGGCGAAAAAGCGGAGTTTACTACTGTAAATGAGCACTTTTCAACGCCGCTATCAGGAAAACCGGGAGTGAGCTGAATAGTTACCGTTTTTATAGGGAGCTACCTTCACAGTGCTGGTAAACAGTATGTGAATCTGGAAATATACACTTGAGCCTCTTGCAAAAACCTAGGGGGATGCGTGGCAATCCCACTTCGAGTGCGTTTTCAGGATGGAATGAGGGGCATGGTGGTTCCATGCACCGAAATTCCAGCCTGAAAATTAGGCGTGGGCTAAGTCGCTACAATCAGCTCCCGATCAAATACGGCCAAGGGTTGATCCCCCATCATGGTGCAAACCGTTGCCGCTAGATTGGAAAGCCCGAGATGATGACCATCCTCACCCTGCTGCAGCAATCGGTAGCTGCCATCATACTCCGGATCGAACAAAATACAGGGCACCTGATTGATAGAGTGGCGGGTACACGGCTCCGTGCCATCTCCCGTGACCACCTCCATCTCCTCGGCATTGCCATGATCGGCGGTAATCAACGCGACCCCTCCCACTTTAGCAAGCGCCGCCATCACCCTGCCTAAGGCAGAGTCCACCGCCTCAACCGCCTCGATTGCCGCATCCGTACGGCCACAGTGTCCCACCATATCTGCATTGGCAAAATTGATCAGCCCAAAGCCATAATCTCCAGACTCCAACAGTTGAATTGCCGCATCCGCCACCTCGACCGCTTTCATCTGTGGCCTATCGGCGAAATTAATCCCTTGATCGGACGGAATCAGCACATACTGCTCCAGCGCGGCATCCAATGGCTCACGATAACCGCCGTTAAAAAAGAAGGTGACATGCGGATACTTCTGGGTCTCAGCGAGACGAAACTGACGAATACCGCGCTCCACCAACGAACGACCCAATGATTGATCAACCACTGCAGGCGACATCAGCTGATGTGCAGGCAAGTTACGATCCTCATCGTAGACCATCATACCAGCAAAATAACAATCTGGACGCCGCCCGCGATCAAACCCATTAAATTCATCCAAACAAAAAGCCTCGGTGATTTCGATGGCGCGATCCGCGCGAAAGTTCATCATCAATACGCCGTCACCATCTGCCACCACACCAATGGGGTGATTGGCCGCATCTACCACCACAAATCCCGCCATATCCTGATCAATCAGACCTGGCGTCTGCTGACGAAAAGAGTCAACCGCCGCCATCGCTGAAGTGAAATGGCATGGACTGTTGCCATGCACCACCTGCTCCCAGCCCGCCTCAACCTGAGACCAGTTGTGATCACGATCCATGGTAACACGCTCGCGACCACCACCGGAAGCGATGGCATAATCCCGGTTTGGCTCGGTATTAATGCGAGAAAATAGCGCCTCAATCGTCGCCACATACCGTTCTGCGCTCTGTATCGCTACATCACGGCCATCAAACAGAGCATGGAGCCGCAACCGCGTCACCCCCTGTTTCGATGCTTGGGAAATCACCGCACAAAAGTGGTCAATATGGGAGTGGATATTGCCATCCGACAACAGCCCGAGCAGATGCAGCGTCCCCCGCTCGCCACGGGAAAATAGCTCCCGTGCCACCGGTGAGGTAAATAGTGATCCATCCGCAATCGACTGACCAATCCGAGTCGAGCCCTGATCAAACACCCGCCCTGCCCCCATGGTAAGATGACCCACCTCGGATCCGCCGAGATCCTTGGCCGAGGGAAGCCCGACAAAATGGCCGTGGGTATAGAGCGTGGTATGGGCGCAATCACGCCAGTAGCGATCCATATTGGGGGTGTTGGCGTGGGCCACAGCATCCCCAGCACCGCCATCACCCAGCCCCCAGCCATCCAACACCAGCAGTAGCACTGGCCTCCGTACACGAAAATTACCTATTGCCATCATCATTTCCCTCTCTTTCGAAGTAACTACTCAGCACCCTATTCGAAAACGCCGCTATCGGGAAAATCAGAAGTGGCTGAGTAGTTACTCACAGAGAGGGAGATCATTCCCCGCTCTGCCGCCGCTCCTGCACGGCATCTGCCAAGTGTTGCAGTAATGTTGCCGTCCGATCCCAGTCCAAACACGCATCCGTAATGCTCACGCCAAACGCCAAATCCTTTCCTGGTACGACATCTTGGCGACCAAAATGGAGATGGCTCTCAATCATCACCCCGCCAATGCGGCCATTCCCTTCGGCAATCTGTACCGCCACATTGCGCCCAACCTCCACCTGTCGTTCGGGCTGCTTACCGCTGTTGCCGTGCGAAAAATCGATCATCAACGGAGTGTTAATGCCGGCATGATCCAGCGCATTGGTTGCCTCATGCACACTGGCATGGTCGAAATTCGGCACTTTGCCACCCCGCAAAATGACATGACAATCTTCATTGCCACTGGTAGAGAAAATCGCCGACTGCCCTGCCTTGGTCAGCGATAAAAAGTTGTGCGGATGGTTCGCCGAACCAATCGCGTCGATTGCAATTTTGAGTCCGCCATCGGTGCCATTCTTGAACCCAACTGGGCAGGAGAGACCACTCGCCAGCTCACGGTGCCCTTGGCTCTCCGTTGTACGCGCCCCAATCGCCCCCCAACTAACCAAATCTGCAAAATATTGCGGGGTAATCAGATCCAGAAACTCCGTGCCGGCCGGAACCCCGAGCTCATTAAGATCGAGCAACAGCTTGCGGGCCAATTGCACCCCTGTGTTAATTTCGAAGCTTTCATCAAGGTTCGGGTCGTTAATCAACCCCTTCCAACCCACCGTGGTGCGAGGCTTCTCAAAATAGACCCGCATCACCAATAACAGATCCGCCCCCAACCGCTGACGCAGCGGTAATAGCAGCCGCGCATACTCCAATGCCGCGTCTGGGTTATGAATCGAACAGGGCCCCACCACCACCAATAGACGATCGTCCTCACCATGCAAGAGGTTGTGAATCTCATTGCGGGTAGCAAACACGGTACGCCCCGCAGCCTCACTAATCGGCAGCTTGGCATGCAGGGTGTGGGGAGACATTAATTCACGAATAGTGCGAATGCGCAAGTCGTCAGTGGAGTAGGTAGAGCTCATGATGGATCGCTTCCTTGGGTAGGGGGTAACTGCTCAGATTGATTCTGGTTTTTCATGATGGCAAGGAGAAAAAGCGGGGTTTACTACTGTAAATGAGCATTTTTCAACGGTGCCGAATAGTCACCCTGAAATATTCTAGGTGCAAAGGCTACCGATCGAGGCTCCGCCCTGCCATCATCAAGCGCAGCGCGCGCGTTATTTCTTGAGGTTGGAAAGCCGCTTGATTAGCGCTTCGCTGATGACCACTGCATTTTTGGGTGGCAGGAAGGAGAGAATTTTACCCACCTTCTTCTCCTTCATGCGCAAGAAAACCTTAATCACCGTCTCTAAGTCCAAACCCACCACCACGGCAGCGGCACGATCCGGCTTCATGCTTTCATAAACTGCCGTGAGCCGTTTGATCTTTTTGCTCTTAATACTGTCTTCCTGCTTGAGCATATCACGCAGGGATGCCTCCATCTTTTTCAGCTCACCAATGCGCGCAACGGCTTGCTTTTCCATATTATCGAGCTGCGCCTGCCGAGTATCCAGCGTCTTTTCCCTGGCATCCAGTGCCTTATTGCGTTGCCGCAACGATGAGAGCAGATCCGCATCCTTGCCTTCCGGAAGTGATTCTGCGGCACTGGCAATAGAGGTTTCTGCAATCGCAGCAGGAATAAGCCCACCACCAACAGCAGCAGACGGCGCACCCGCCACTACCGGCACTACCAATGCGGCATGGCCACTTGCGACCGAGACTGATGACATGGCGGCTGGAACAGCATCCGCAATCACGGGGTGATGACTCCACAATGGCAGCGTGATTTTCGCCACCACCAACACACTTATACTAACCAGCAGCAGCAAAAGATGGCGACGCATTAGTGTACCCCCTCCGCATCCGCACGGCTACGGCGCGAAGCTGTACAGAGGTCATCCATCTGTTGGCCGCTGCGCTGATCGAAGGCGCGTTGTTGTTGACGATCGATTTTTTGTTGCATCTTGCTATGCGATTCTTCCTTCATGCTGGCGGCCGTCCATGCATGCATCACGACCGTCTCCTCATCCGCGAGTTGAGAAAGTTGTTGCCCTAAAAAAATCCGCATGGTCTGCTTCTCCTCAATCGCGCCACTAATCATCGTTAAAGGTGCGGCCTCGGATCCCTGTTGCATCGCTGCAAGGCGTTCACTTCCCAACCGGCTAGTCTCTCGATCAATTTGATCACAAGCATCAAGAAATTGGCGGCGGCGCAGCTTGAGCTCGGCCAGCTTGCGCTCCTGTTTGCTGCGATCATTGGCCGCCAATTTGGCCAATAGTTGGTGGGCGGATCTGCTCATGCCAAGGTTGTCGTTGGCGCGCTATACAGCGCCATCAATTGCTGCACCGCATCCGCACGCGCAATGTGTTCATCGGTGCCCTGTTGGAGGAATTGACGAATCTGATCAATACGGCCGATCACCGCATCAAGGTTTGGATTGCTCCCTGCCTCATAGGCTCCCATATTGATCATATCCTCCATCTCACCGTACAGTGACAAATCCTTACGCAAGGCGCGTGCCGCTTCAAGCTGATTCGATGGACTAAGCTGACTCTCCAGCCGACTAATGCTACGCAACACATTGATGGCAGGATAATGTCCCTGCTCCGCTAGCCGGCGTTCCAGCACAATATGGCCATCAAGAATCGCCATCGAGGCATCGGCTACCGGATCGGCAGCAAGGTCATCCCCCTCCACCAATACCGTATAGATTGCACTCAGATTTCCACTGCCTTCATCGGGACCCGCCCGCTCCAAAAGCTCAGCGATCGCACTAAAACACGAGGGGGTAAAGCCTTTGGTTGTGGGAGGCTCCCCTAGCATTAAGCCGATCTCGCGCTGTGCTTGCGCGAATCGGGTCAAGCTATCCATCATCAACAGTACCCGCTTGCCTCGACTACGAAACTGCTCGGCAATCGTCGTCGCCATCAACGCCGCGCGCACCCGCAGCACCGGGGGGGTGTCGGAGGTGGAAACCACCACCACTGAACGCTTCAGCGCCTCCGGCCCTAGCGCAATATCAAGAAATTCCCGCACCTCACGACCGCGCTCACCAACCAAAGCAATCACATTAATCTCCGCATCGGTGTTGCGTGCCAGCATGCCCATCAATGAGCTTTTCCCGACCCCTGCCCCCGCAAAAATACCAAGCCGTTGCCCCCAACCCATCGGCAAGCAGCCATCCATCGCCTTGATGCCAATCTCCATCGGAACATCAATCAAATGCCGTGAACAAGGGTTAAGGCGCTTACCATGCAATGGGCAGAGCACCCCCTTAGGCTTGAGAGGATGGCCATCCATCGCCTGCCCCAACGCATTGATCACGCGCCCCAATAGATGATCATCCACCGCAATCGCAGCTTCACTATGACGGGATTGCACTGGGTCTCCCGGAGCAATGCCACGGGTAGCTCCCACCGGCATCAGCATTACCCGTTTATCGCGAAAACCCACCACTTCGGCTTCAATGGTATGGCCTGCGGAACAAAAAATATCGCAAGAATCGCCAATACTGGAGGTCATGCCTGTCGCCTCCAGCATCGGACCCAACAGCTTGTGTACCCGGCCGCGTAGCGGATACGGCGTGCGACCAGCAAAGCGCGACAGCACCGCTTTGCGCGCTTCAGGGTGCCACAATGCCTGATCAGGCATCTGGTGGAATGTGAATGGAAGCCTGTAGTTCGGGTCGCATCTGACGCACCAGTTCTGCAACACTATGGATTGGATCGATCAAGGCATCCTGCTGTGCGCTGACCAAGCGGCAGCTACCGCTAGCGAGATTGGCATCCGCCACCAACCGCCATGGCTGCGGCTGTTGTTCGCTAGCGATATTTTTAATCTCTGCCAAATCATCCGGATGCACTGCCAATTGCAGGGGTTCATCCCCCAGCGGCATCGCATCCGCCACCTTGGCGGCAGCCTTGAGCAGCCAAGCGTGTTGATTGCTTGGCAGCTCACCAATCAGGGTCTCCGCAATCACTTGCGTCAAATCAATGATCGCATCGGCGCTAGCCTGCTGCATATGCTGCACCTGCTGATCAGCCTGTGCCAATTGTTGCTCCAACTGATTTAGAATGCCATCGGCACGGCTCTCCCCCAGCGCCAGCCCTGCTTTTTCGCCATTGGCATAGGCAGCAGTATACGCCTCACTCTCCTGTTGCTCCGCATGTGCTTTGGCATCTTTGAGCATCTGCTCTAGTTGCGCGATGCGTATCTCCGTCTCAGAGACTGCGACGACAGATTCCATCACAGGCTCAACTACAGGTGTCTCAACCTCCGCAGCGTTGTGCTCCATTCTCTGAAAATTGAAGCTGCGTGTCGGGGTTGGTTCTCCGTCTAAAGCAGGGAGAAAAAAGGCGGCCTCAGCGCTATCGGCAGCAATTTGATGAACAGGAAGCGGTAAAAGCTTGTCGCTACTCACCTGCGATTAAACCATATCATCCGCACCACCAAGGGTGATGGCGCCATCATCATCCAATTTGCGCACGACCTTTAACACATTCTGCTGAGCCTCTTCCACATCCGAGAGCTTCAGCGGCGGCATCACCTGCATATCCTCCCGCATAATATCGGCGGCGCGTTGCGACATGTTGCCAAAGAAGCGCTCCGCGATCTCTTCAGAACTTCCCTTAAGTGCACGCACCAGATCATCGGAAGAGATATGTTTGAGAATCGTCTGAATATCACGATCAGCCAATACCCGCAGATCTTCGAATACCAGTAACATCTTATCCACTTGGGCAAAGAGTTCAGGATCCTTCTCCTCCAATTTCTGAAGAATCGGTTTAGAGATGCTTTTATCGAGTGTTTTCAGAATGTGCACCACATTCACCATGCCATCCACACTCATACCCGATTGCCCTGTCGCCTCGGACATCACTTTTTCCAGCGTCTCTTCAATATCACGCACCAAATCTTTGGATACCGACTCAATCTTTGACATCCGCAGCACCACACTCATCTGGATATCATCACCCAACAACGCAATCACTTGGCTCGCGACAGCCACATCAATATTACCAAGGATCAATGCGATGGTTTGCGGATGCTCATCTTCAATAAACGAGGTGATCATCTTGGGATTCATACGCGACATCTTATCCCAAATGGTCAACGAGCGCGGCTTCTCCATCTCACTCAGAATCCGCTTGGCGCGATCTTCATCGATCGCACGATGAAACAGTGCCACCACATCGCGTTTGCTTGATCGCAGCATGGGGTCGCTGGATTGATGCAGTGCTAAATATTCATCCACAACCTTGTTGAGCACCTCGCTATCCACCTTGCCCAATTCACTCATCCGGCGCCCTAAGCGGCTCAGTGTTTCATCATCCAGTTCACGAATAACTGGTGAGGCGGTCTCAGGCCCTAGTGCAAAGATAAGAAGTGCCGCCTTATCATCACCAGTTAATTGTTCGTATAACATCAGACGGAGGCTGCGCTACCGGCCCATTCAGTAATCACCTTCGCCGCACGCTCAGGATCGTGTTTCACGGCAATCCGCGCCTTCTCTACCATCGCTAGGCGGGCATACGCCTCTTCCGACAGGTTGGCGAATGGATCCTCTTCCTCCTCCTCTTCTTGAGTAACCGAAGGGTCACCAGCAAGACGCTGCGCCAAGGGGCGGAGCAGGAACCAGGCCATAAGAATTAGCGCCAGTGCTGCCAAACCATACCGTGCTAGATCCATATAGAAGGCTTTACCATGGAGGGATGCATTGACATCAGCAACCTCACCTCGGCTGGAAATATCATGAATCGGCATGCTCTGAATAGTAACCGAATCCCCACGGTCTTCATTAAATCCGATCGCAGAGTCCACCAATCCCCGCAGTTTACTTAATTGCGCAGCAGCCACCGGTGTGAAGGTTGTATTTCCCTTGGCATCCGTCTTACTGGTACCACCAACCACCACCGCAACCGATAATTTTGTTACCGCGCCAAAAGGGATAATACGATGTTCTGTGACGCTGCTAATCTCATAATTGGTTGTGTTTTCATTCCGCTTAGCTTGATCGTTTGGCACCTTCGATGCCGAACTCGCCCCAGATCCCTTGGAAGTAACTGCCGGATTATTTCCTGGAGTATTGGAAGCCAAACCAGGAACACCCATCGGAGCCGTATCCATGGAGCTATGATCTTCAGTGATGGTATGCTGGCTACGCACCACCTGCTCATCAGGATTATAACTGATGTTATTCTGGTCAACAAATTGACGGTCAATATCAGCACTAACCCGCACCACGGCCTGCCCTGCACCCACTACCTGCTCCAACATGCTGGTGACGCGATGCTCCAAGCGGGCCTCCAAGGAGATTTGATACTGCTGCATCGTCTCGCCTTGGCTATTTGGCTCATCCTTCCCGGTACTGGAGAGCAGGTTGCCAGAGGAATCAACCACGGTCACATCACCCACTGCCAGATCGGGAACGCTGGCTGCGACCAGATTTTGCACCGCCTCCACCGTAGCCTTCGGCAACTTCCCCGCCCCATTAAGTTGCAGCATCACCGATGCACTAGCCTTGCGATCCCGTTCCGCAAAGGCCGACTCTTTGGACATCACCAGTTGCACCCGTGCCGAAGCAACCTGGGGGATTACCTCAAGGGTGCGTGCCAGTTCACCCTGTAATGCGCGTTGCAGATTAATCTTTTGCGTAAAGTCACTCATGCCAAATTCATTCTTTTTATCAAAAATTTCATATCCAGTTCCACTTTTCGGCTGCAGATCATTGCTGGCCAATTTAAGGCGAGCTGAATACACTTTATCGGCAGGAACCGTAATCGTATCCGCACCTTGAAGCTTATACGGAATATGCTCTTTTTGCAGAAACTCCACCATCGCGGCGGCATCTTTCTCACCAAGACCAGAGTAAAGGGTGCGATACGGAGTTGCGCCAGACCACAGCATAAGACCGACAAAGCCCATAAACATCAGCCCCGCAGCGACAAACATCAGTAGCTTGCGATAGCGAATCAACAACACTTGCAGCAAAGTAAGGTTGTTATGGGCGGTAATTTCGGCACCACCCGTGATCTCACCGAGTGCGGTAGGGGTCGTGGCGGCGATGCCGTTATTCGATTGGGTAGTAATTGAGGTGTCAGCCATAATGAAAGTCTCCGAAGGTTATCAAGAACGAGTGGATTTGGGTAGCGAGATCACTACAATTGGTGTGTTACACCTGCATCCGGCTAACTTCACGATACGCATCCACCAACTTATTGCGTGTGGCCAACATGAGCTGAAAGGATAGCCCCGCCTTTTGCACTGCAAGTAAGGTCTCTGTGGTATCCCCCCCGTGACCTGCTGCCAAAGCCGTGGCGCCCTGACTGGCATGCTTGACATCATGGTTAACCTGCTGGGTGTACTGCGCAATCAATGATGCGAAATTGCCGCCACTCTTGGGTGATACCCCCGCAGCTGGCATTGGAATATGACTAGATAAAGAACTGATTTGCATAGTTATTTCTCCCTTAATGTCTTTGTATTACTTCAGGATATCGAGCGAACGCATAAACATCTGCTTGGTCGCTTGGATGGCGGTGACATCGGCCTCGTAACTGCGCGCAGCGGCTTGCATATCAACCATCTCCTGCACCGGCTGCACATTAGGCATCTTCACCATGCCGCGCGCATCGGCATCAGGATGTCCCGGGTTGTACACCTCACGAAACGGCGTTTTATCCTCCACCACTTGCGAGACTTTTACCCCCAACCGCTGCTGATCATGAAAGGAGCTACGGAAGATATCATCAAACTTCTGATGCGGCTTGACTGCGGAAAAGACCACTTGCCGCCGCCGATAGGGGCCACCTTCGCTGGTACGGGTCGAATTGGCATTCGCCATGTTTTGCGATACGATATCCATGCGTGCACGCTGAGCAGTCATCCCCTGCGCACTAATCGCCATTGAGCTAAAAAAATCACTAGCCATCATCTATCTCCCTTCGCGGATCGCCCGTTGCAACCCCATTAAATTACCTTTGATGAGTTTTACGGAGAGGTCATGCAGCATCTGGTTTTTCGCCATATCTACCATCTCCTGTTGCAAATCAACCGCATTACCATCCATACGCTGCTCCCCGGTGTGATGTTTGGAAAACACGCCTCCCATATCAACCAGAGGCCGTGAATTCGATGAGGTGTCCATCATATGGCTATTCGTGATGCGCATTGATACCGGTTGCTGTGCACGCTGGCTGACAGCAAGAAAATCCGCAAAGGTTCGTTGATCAGGCTTATAATTCGGGGTGTCCGCATTGGCAATATTACCACTGAACACCTGTTGGGTATTTTCTCGGGCCGTAATCATTGACTCGAGACGGGCAAAATTGCCACCAAAAAGTCCTGTAACCATCTTGTGTTGCCTCCATATCATCAAAAAACTTCACGCCGTAACACGCACGACAACCAGCTTGAAGCAAAGACGATGCCAACATTGATGCTTACGCAACACTTCGCGGCTATTTGTAGAATAAAAAGTAACGGCTCAGATCGCTGCCAGTTTTTCTGATGATAAGGAGGAAAAGCGGAGTTTACTACTGTAAATGAGCATTTTTCAGTGCCGCTATCGGGAAAACCGGGAGTGAGCTGAGTAGTTACATCTGAGAAACGGTTGAAGCCTATGGTTGAGCCGAATATTTACGGTATACTAATCAGTAGTAGTAGTGGTGTGCGCACTTTCGCAGAACACCTTGGCCATCTCTATTGCCAAGTATAAATTCTGGCGGGCATCGTCGCACAGATCATCACCCAGTTCAAAATGATATGTCCGAATACTCAGCACATAAGAAGCTGGTGCAGGAGTGCCATAGATCTGTTGATAGGTGTAGACCAGTGCGTCTGGGCTCATGGCATGGCTGGTATAGCTGTCATCTTTTTCAGGAAGCAGGGGACGCAGGCTACAGGCTTTTTCACATGACATATCCGCGTCAATGAACAGGATGCGTTCTCTGCCTACCATATCGACGATATGTTCAATTTGTAGCTGCATGTCGGTCAAACATTCAATTTCGGCCATGCGGTTATGGTCAGAGAGATGCTGCTGCATCGCCTCAATCAGTGCCGGCCCTACGCCATCATCACCACGGCCGGGGTTTCCATAACCAAATAGTAAGATGGTAGGGGGCCGGCTCACAATCGTCACGGTTTAAGTGGGTCGCTCGAACTTCCCGTCGCTGCCCTTGGTGAGTTGATCAAGCTGTTTGCCTGCTGAATCCACCAGTTCGACCTGTAAGGGCATTTTACCCAAAGCATGGGTTGCGCATGATAAACATGGATCATAAGCGCGTACGGCCACCTCAAGATGGTTGAGCAGGCCTTCAGTAACCTCATTGCCATCAATATATTGATTCGCCACAGAACGCACCGATTCATTCATGGCCTGATTGTTACTGGTGGTCGATACGATCAGATTGGCTTTTTCGATCAAGCCCTCTTCATCAATCTT
>JAUZRF010000093.1 GCA_030950645.1 Mariprofundales bacterium | reverse complement strand
GCTTGCTTTCTTCGTTGTAAAAAGCCTTATATAGCAGTGCTATATGCCGCTTTTTCGCCTTGAAACCAAACAAAAATCCAGCGCGTAAACCAACGATTTATTTATTTACGATGCCTTAGCGGTAACTACTCAGCACCCCGCTTCGCCTATTTTTTACAATTTGACGCAATGATCATGAATTTGTAAAATTTGCTGATGATCCAGCGTGCCATGTTGCCCACACTGCTTCAGGCGAGCAGAGAATACCCCGTGGTAACACTCACCGAGTGCTACATTCCGGGTAACTGCTCAGATCGCTTCTGATTTTGCTGATGGCAAGGCGAAAAAGCGGAGTTTACTACTGTAAATGAGCATTTTTCAACGCCGCTATCGAGAAAATCAGAAGCGAGCTGAGTAGTTACAATACATCATATATTATCATGATGTTAATATATAGGACAAGCTCCATTCGACGCCTGTCGATGACACCAGTTCAGCCTTGGATCGCGGCATGAAGCGATCCCATTCAATTACGAATTTGCGACATACGGCATTAAACAAGGAGGCCATTCCATGGCACAACCATCCATTATCAACCTCTACCGGGAGAGCGGGGCGCTACTGGAGGGGCATTTTATCCTCTCTAGTGGTCGGCACTCGGCCAATTACCTGCAATCGGCACTGGTACTCGCTGACCCTCAGCGTGCCGAGGCATTGGGGCAACAACTGGCGACCAAGGTGGATGCCAAGGATTATGACCTTGTGGTATCTCCAGCCTTGGGCGGATTGATTATCGGTCATGAGGTAGCACGCGCCTTGCAACGCCCTTTCCTGTTCACCGAACGCAAGGAGGGTGAGATGCAGCTGCGACGCGGCTTTACCATTTCTGCCAATGCACGGGTGCTGGTGGTTGAGGATGTCATCACCACCGGCGGCTCGGTGTGCGAATGCATGGCGGTGGTGCGTGAGCACGGTGGCCTGCCAAAAATGGTGCTGGCGGTGGTTGATCGTTCACCCGACAGTGACGACCGTTTTGAGCTCCCCTACCACACCCTACTGGCGATGAATGTTGAAACCTTTGCTGCGGATACCTGTCCGCTCTGTGCGCAAGGCACACTACCGGCGATCAAACCCGGTAGCCGAGGAGCCGCTTAAATGGCGAATCAAGCAAGTAACCATAGTACCGCCACCATCCGCTGCTACCCGTTTGGCGGGGTGGGAGAGTTTGGCAAAAATATGATGGTCTATGCCATCGGTGATGATGCGGTGATTGTGGATTGTGGCCTCGGTTTCCCCAGCCCATGGCACCACGGCATTGACCTACTGATCCCCGACATCTCCGCCTTAAAGGAGCTTGGCCTTACCATTCACGCCATTCTGCTCACCCATGGCCATGAGGATCATATTGGAGGCCTCCCTTTCCTGCTGCCACAACTGCAACTGCCCATTTATGGGACACCAATCACCTTAGGGCTGCTCTCCGGAAAACTCGAAGAGCTGCATTACAAGGCCGATCTGCGCCCTCTTCCCGAGCTAGAGCCGATCACCGTCGGACCATTCCAGGTCGAGGCGATCCCGGTCACCCACTCCATCATGGATGCGGTGTCGATTGCGATTCGCACTCCGCTGGGCTATATCATCCACACTGGCGACTTTAAACTCGATATGGCACCGCTTGATGGCCGAGCCACCGCCCTTCACCGTTTCGCAGCACTCGGTGATGAAGGGGTAGCACTATTGGCTGCCGATTCAACCAATGCCCCGCGCAGCGGTAGCAGTGCCAGTGAACGGAGTGTCGGCCCAGTGCTGCGCCAGGAGATCTCCAGTTGCAGTGGCAAGGTGGTGGTGACCACCTTTGCCTCCAACATGTTCCGCATCCAGCAGATCATTGATGCTGCCCACGCCAACAAACGCAAGGTCGCCTTCGCGGGCCGTTCGTTGGAGCGCAACAGCACCATTGCGAGAAAATTGGGGCGACTCAACATCCCTGCCGGGATCATGATCGACATCAAAAAATCCAAGGATATTGCGGATCGTGATCTGTTGATCATTGCCACGGGCTCACAGGGTGAATCGCGGGCAGCGCTAGCACGGTTGGCACAAAACCACTTTCCAGGGGTACGGATTGGGGTCGGAGACCTAGTTATTTTCTCCTCCTCGGCCATCCCGGGCAATGAGCGCACCATCTCCGATCTGGTCAACCTGATCTATCGCCGTGGCGCGCGCATTCGCCATGCCGGACAAGCACATCTGCATGTCTCTGGTCATGCCCAGGCGCATGAACTCAAGACCATGATGCACCTCACCCGGCCACGCTACTTCTACCCAGTGCATGGTGAATACCGTTTCCTACAAGAACACAAACAGTTAGCGCGTCAAGTCGGCATCCCCGAGGAGCGGATTATTATTGCCGAGAATGGCCAAAGTGTCATTGCGGATGCCAACTCCATCCGTCACGGCAAGGGCTTCCATGCCGGAGCGGTGTTTGTGGATGGCCAGGCACGCGATGAGGTCGACTCCGTGGTGTTGCGTGATCGCCGCACCCTAGCTGAGGATGGACTAATCACCGCCACCGTATTAATCAGTGCTGCGGAAGGGTGTCTAATCGGCCAACCAGAGCTAACGGCCCGCGGACTGCTGCATCAAGAGATTAGCGAAGAGCGGCTTGATGAGGCACGCAACCAGCTAACCGACTACCTGCGGGAACAGCCTCGTGAAGCATTAACCGACCACGAGGCGCTCAGTGAGGATATCCGCATCTGGCTTCGTCGCTGGTGCAAGCGTACCATGAAAAAACGCCCCATGGCGATCCCTGTCGTGATCGAAATCTAACCAACAATGACTACCCGCGCTCTGGCACGAGAATCGTTGGCGTTGCTACTGTTGGCAGTTGCCACGCTACTCGCCCTCGCCCTCTACTCATTCTCGCCGCACGACCCATCACTCAACCACACCATTGATGCCCAACATCCGATCGAAGTCATCAATATGGTCGGCCTGCTTGGTGCCTATATCTCTGACCTCTTGTATCAACTGTTTGGCTACGGCAGCTGGATGGCGATCGTGCTGGCGACCACGCTCATTGTTCGGATACTCTTCCGTTGGCAGCCCTACGCAGGGCATTGGAACAGCCTGTTCTGGCTCCCCTTTACGATCGCTATCGCTGCACTCATCGCTTCCCACGGCGTGCGGTTCACCGAAGCTTTCGGGACGCTTCCGGCAGGGGTCGGTGGTGCATTGGGCGGCATGCTAGCGCAACAGTTAGGGACGCCACTCAATGCCATTGGTCGCGATATCCTCCTGACCGCACTTCTCTTAAGTACCCTAGTGCTGGCCTCACGCTGCTCACTGCTCATGCTCATCATCAACTGCTGGCGTGGAGCGGCATGGCTATTTCAACACGGCAAAAATCGGGCTTTTGCTGCGTGGCGACGACTCGATGAACGGCGCGACCGCATGGTCGGCCAAGAGCAACGCAAAAAGACCCGTGCAAATCCGGTGCTGCTACAAACCAAGGTCGAAGAGTTGGAGATTGCGCCAGCCGCTACCATTGAGATCTCCCGTCGTGCCATCACGGATACCCAGTCCGAGCTTCCATTATCCGAGCCCGACAATAGCGATGGCACTGGAGACAAAAAGCGTTTCCGCCTACCCAGCATCACCCTGTTCCACAGCAACAAAGAGCGACAGGAACTCAGTGAAGAGGCGCTCCAGGCGATGGCGCGTTTGTTAGAAAAAAAGCTGCTTGATTACAAGGTTGAGGGAAAAGTTGTGGCAATTCAACCTGGGCCTGTCGTGGTGCAGTTCGAGTTTGAGCCATCACCGGGCACCAAACTTAGTCGGGTCGTGGGCTTGCAAGATGATCTTGCCCGCTCGATGTCTGCGGTAAGTATCCGAGTATCTGGGAATATTGCTGGCAAGAACACCATCGGCATCGAGATGCCCAACAACCGCCGCCAGATAGTGCTGATGCACGAAATACTGGCCAGCAAGGCTTTCTCGGACAAAAAACTACTGCTTCCGCTGGCATTGGGGGTCAATATCGCCGGCCAACCGGTAGTCACCGACCTCGCCAAGATGCCACATCTCCTAGTTGCCGGCACCACGGGCTCGGGCAAATCGGTGTCGGTCAACACCATGATCTGCTCGATGCTACTCACCCACCCACCAGAGAATTTGCGCCTGATCATGGTTGATCCCAAGATGTTGGAGCTCTCAGTCTATGAGGATATCCCTCACCTATTGGTACCGGTGGTGACCGACCCGCATAAAGCCAACAAGGCGTTGGCGTGGACGGTGTTTGAGATGGATCGCCGCTACCAGCTAATGAGTCTCGCCAAGGTGCGCAACCTCGCGGGCTATAACAAGGCAATCACAGCGGGAAAAATAGAGAGCCAGGATGGCGAGCGTCATGAACATCTGCCCTACATTGTGGTGCTCATCGATGAGCTGGCCGACCTGATGATGGTGGCGGGCAAGGAAGTAGAGATATCGATCTGCCGTATCGCCCAAAAGGCACGCGCCGCCGGTATTCACCTCATCTTGGCCACCCAGCGACCCAGTGTCGATGTCATCACCGGCCTGATCAAAGCCAATCTCCCTAGCCGCATCGCGTTTCAGGTCTCCTCCCGTATCGATTCACGCACCATTCTCGATCAGATGGGTGCGGAACAGCTGCTGGGCATGGGGGACTCGCTATTTCTTGATGGCGGCCGTGAAATTGTCCGCGTCCACGGCGCCTTTATCTCCGATGAAGAGGTGCTTGAGTTGGTCGAACACCTCAAACGCCAAGCTCCACCGAACTACAACCACGCAGTACTTGAGGTGGAGACCGAAAGTGACAGCGAGCAAAATGCAAATATGGATGAGCCCCTGGATGCGCGTTTCGATGAGGCGGTGGCACTGATTGCCGAGAAAGGAACCTGCTCCGTATCCATGGTTCAGCGCTACCTCCGTATCGGCTACAACCGCGCCAGCCGAATGGTCGAACGCATGGAACAGGAGGGCATTGTCACCCCACCAGGAAGTGGCGGGCTGCGCAAGGTGCTATCACGCAAAGAGGAAGAGACACTCTAGTACCCCCCACCACAAAGCGGCGTTAGTGCGTGACAACCTTGCCCGGAATAACCTGCCCATTGGAGTCGGTGTATGCTGGCACATAATGGGTAGATGGTTCGGGAGGATTTGCTAGGCTCCACCAAGCAAACCAAGCACAGAAAAAGCCAATCAGAATTGCCGCAAGCAGAAACCAACGCGGCGGCCTGCCTGGACTTGTCGGGGTAATATCAATGATCTCCGGATCATGTTGATGACGCCCTGACCGTATCGCCAGATGAAGCAAGATTACCAGATGTCGGATAACCACCACCAATAGTGCGGGGCCGAAAAAAAACAGCAGGCTAATGAAAAGTTGTCGAATCATGCCCGGGTTATCTCCTCTAGCCGATGCTGATAGGCCAACACATCGGGCTCGCCCCCGTTGTGCTGCGCTTGATGCACCGTCTCAGCTAACAGCTCCAATAACTTATGTAGCGCCTGATGGCGCTCCATCCCCTTCACCTGCATTAAATGGTGTAGTGCTACCACAATCGCTGGCGGCTGGCTGGTGGCCAACTGCTCTTCAAGCGCCAGGTGCAACGATAGATGCAGATAGGGGTTAAGCCCATCATCGGGATGCTGATCCCGATCAAGAAACGCCTCCTTATCCCGAAACATGGCATGGTATTCGGGATGCAAAGCAATCACCGCAACAATACGCTGCTCCAACGCATTCAGAGCCAACCCATGTTGCGCTCGGCTCCACGCCAGCCACAGCACCTTGCGATGGGCACGCAACTGCTCACGGGATGGGGAGGCGTTCTCCGTCAAGAGTGATTCCACAATTTTGCTTACCTCACCAACCCACACCATTCGCCTGCTCGGTAGCATTGCCGATATAACTCGCGGGGGTAAGTTCCAGCAATGCCTGCTTGGCTGGCGTTGGAATATCTAGTGCGGAGACGAATGTGCGTAGACTCTCGGCATCAATCCCCTTCCCTCGGGTAAGCTCCTTCATCTGTTCATAAGGGTTGGGCAAGCCATAGCGGCGCATCACGGTCTGCACCGCCTCACCCAACACCTCCCAAGAGCCATCCAGATCGCTGGCCATGCGTACCTCGTTCTCTTGCAGGCGTCCCAACCCCTTCTGCATCGAAGCCAGTGCCAGTAACGAATAGCCAAAGCTAACCCCGAGGTTACGCATCACGGTAGAGTCGGTCAGATCGCGTTGCCAACGCGAGATTGGCAGTTTGTTTGCTAAGTGATCAAACAGCGCATTCGCCAAGCCAAAGTTCCCTTCCGCATTCTCAAAATCAATCGGATTCACCTTATGCGGCATGGTCGATGATCCCACCTCGCCTGCAACCACACGCTGACGAAAATAGCCCAGTGAGATATAGCCCCACATATCGCGACAGCAATCAATCAGGATCGTGTTGCAACGCATCATCGCATGCGCCGCTTCAGCGATATAATCATGGGGCTCAATTTGGGTGGTAAGGGGATTCCACACTAGACCCAACGCGGTGACAAAACGGCGTGACAGGTCGCACCAGTCCACCTCAGGATAGCTGATGATATGGGCATTATAGTTGCCAACCGCACCGTTGATCTTGCCCAGAATCGGCACCGCCGCCAACTGCTCCCGCTGCCGCCGTAGCCGATAAACCACATTGGCCCACTCCTTTCCCATCGTCGTCGGGCTGGCAGTTTGACCATGGGTTCGCGATAGCATCGACATCCCAGACATCCGCTGCGCACCGGCGCCCAATAACTGCTCCACTTCAAGCAAGGCCGGAAGCAACACCTGTGTTCGCGCCTGTGAAATCATCAAGCTATAGGAGAGATTGTTGATATCTTCAGAGGTGCAGGCAAAATGGAAGAACTCACTAATTCCAGAGAGTTCTTCATGATCTTTCACCGACTCTTTAAGGTAATACTCCACCGCCTTCACATCATGATTGGTAGTTGCCTCAATCGCTTTCACTCGACTGGCTGCGGCAAGATTAAACTGAGAGGCCAGTTGATCCAAGGTGGCACTTGCCTCTGGCGATAGTGCTGGCACTTCAACAATCTTGGGCTCAGCTGCCAACACCTGTAACCAACGCACCTCGACCGTGACCCGTGCCTTAATCAAACCAAACTCACTAAATATAGGTTGCAGTGCTGCCACTCTGGAGCGGTAGCGACCATCCAGTGGCGACAGTGCCATCAATGCCTGTTCCATGATCTAATCACTCCTTAAAATGTAACGATTCAGCGCACTCCCAGTCTTCCCGATAGCGGCGTTGAAAAATACCCATTTACAGTAGTAAACTCCGCTTTTTCGCCTTGCTATCAGAAAAAGCAGAAGCGATCTGAGCAGTTACGGGATATTTTCAATGGATGCGGAGTAGTTGCGCACTTTGGTAGATATTCGCCCGTCATGGAGCTGAAGCACCCGATCCGATGCCAGAGCCAGTGCGCGGCTATGGGTGACCATCACCACGGCCGTATCCATCTCTCGGCACAGATTTAACATGGTATCAAACACCCGCTTCGCAGTCGACTCATCCAGGTTACCGGTAGGTTCATCGGCCAACAACAGCGCCGGGCGCCCCACCATGGCGCGGGCTACTGCCACCCGTTGCGCTTCGCCACCAGACAGTTTCCCCGGAACATGATGCAAACGCTGTCCAAGGTTGAGTGTTCCCAGCAACGCTTCAGCGCGTTGATGAATCTCCTGCACCGTCATATCACCCCGAATTTGCAGAGGAAGCATAACATTTTCCAACGCAGTCAATTCGGGAATCAGGTGGTGCGCTTGGTAGACAAAGCCCAATTTTTGATTGCGCAACCTAGCTTGCTCGCGTGAAGTAAGAGAGAAAAGTGACAACCCATCCAGCAACACCTCACCCGCATCGGGCGACTCCACCGTGCCCACAATCTGTAACAGCGTACTTTTGCCACTGCCAGATTCACCAACAATTGCCAAAAATTCACCCCGTTCTGCAGAGAAATCAACCTGCTGCAGTACCGAAATGGTGCCTCCTGGCGTGATAAAGTCCTTACTTAAACCACGGACAGAGAGCAAGGATGTAGTATTAGGCAACGGTTAGTTGGGTTCCATCGCACGAAACCCAGCCAATAGCGACGACAATGGCTTGTTGCAAAGCCACCCTAATTGCCGCCAATGACTTTCTTGATCGTACTCTGCACCCGTTGTTTTTGGTAGCGCGAAACCGTTTCCAATATAGCCGGAAATGTCTCAACGATAGCATTGAAATCTTGTCGTGTCAGCTCCATCAGTTCCGATTCACCCACAGCAACCACAGTCGCGGTGCGTGGTTTATCGCTTAGCAGTGATACCTCGCCAAAAAACTCACCCTCACTCAACTCCCCTAGGGCAACCATCTTACCCGGATGACGAAAATCCTCGGTAGAGATTGCCATTTTTCCCGAACGAATCAGAAAACAGGAGGTACCTTGATCGCCTTGTGCCACCACGATATCACCATCAGCAAAGGATTTGCGATGAAAATAGTGTGTCAACGCCTCATGGGCCTCAGCAGGGATACCCAAAAACAGCGGCGAAACAGCCAACACCCGCTCCAGCACCCGTTTGCGATAGAACTCCTCCACCGTTTGCTGGATACCTGGAAATTTTTCCACCCAAGAGTCAAAGGTATCGCGATTAATCTCCATCACTGCGGTCGCGCCCTGCGAAATCGCATCATCCCGGTAGGCGCTACGCGACATAAATGCCTGCTCACCGAAAAAATCACCCTCATCCAATTGACGAAGAACCTTGCGCACCCCACTGGCATCGGTCGTCTCCAGACGAACGGATCCCATACCGATCAGAAACAGGAAGTTTCCCTCCTCACCAGCGGCGACAATTTTTTCCCCGTCTTCAGCTGTACGCAGGTTGAGTGATTCAATAAAGGAGTTGAACTCCTGCCTTGACAGACCAGAAAGCAGTGGCGTTTTTTGTAACTGAAGTTGAGGTTTGGATGTGGTAGAGCCATCGTCATCCCACTCCTCGCCACGCTCACGCGAAAGCTCAGCGAGATGCACCTTTGCCCGCCCATTTTCGGGATCCAATCGTAGTACAATCTTGTTAATGGCAATCGCCTGTACGATAAATCCATCATCGGCATATTTACCCGCAATCGTACCGTATTCACGCAAGGCTTCCTGGGTTTTCCCCGTTTTGGCATAAAGTTCCGCCAACTTGAGCCAATTGCGAACATCTTTACCATCATGCTGATGAATCTGTTCATACAGGATCAGCGCAGTATCCAAATCCTTCTTTAGTAGCGCCTTGCGTGCATCATTTTTCAATTCAGATAGTGTTGCCATAGATCTATTCGTACCTCAAAACATCTGCTGGCGCCACCTTCGATGCGCGCCATGCAGGATAAAGTGTTGCCGCCATCCCCAATACAAGACTTACCACAATCACCAAGGTGATCGAGTTGGGATCGAGTGCTGAGGGAACATGGTCGATATAATAGACATCACCTGACATAAAGGTCACGCCAGTCAGATGCTCTACCCACTTGAGCAGCGGCTCAAGTTTCCACGCCAGCAAGGTGCCGACCACCGCCCCAATCAGGGTTCCCAATCCACACATGATGAACCCCATCCACAAAAAAATACGCACGATCATCCCCTCACTCGCACCAATGGTTTTTAAAATAGCCACCTCTTTACGCCGTTGCATCACCACCATCACCAGCGAAACCACCATATTAAATACCGCCACCAACACAATCAGCGACAATATCACCCCCATCGTGATCCGTTCAGTTTTCAGCGCCTTGAAAAAGGAGCGATGGCGTTGCATCCAACTGATCACCCACGCCTGTGGCAGTGCTTGTCGCAACTCGGCAGCAACCCGTTGTGCCTGATCACGATCATGGAGCTCCACCTCAATCCCCGACACACTATTCCCTAAACGATTCAACCGTTGCACCGAATCAATCGTGGCCAACACCAATCCAATATCGTATTCATAAAAGCCGGAATTAAAAATGCCAACCAGATGAAAAGAGCGCATCCGGGGAGCCATCCCAGCCAGCGACACTCCCCCTACCGGCGTAAGAAGACGAACATCATCACCCACCCGCGCGCCCAATTTGTGCGCCAAATCCTTCCCCATCACGAGCTCAAAGGGGCGCGAAGAGAGAAAACGCCCTTGATGCACATGCGAGCGCAGCTTCTGTTCTTGTTGCGGATCAACACCCTTGAGAATCGCGCCAGCATTCTGCGCACCTTCTGACACCAGCACTTGAGAACTGACATAGGGTGCTGCCGACTTCACCGCGGGATTGCGAACAATAATATTCCGCCACGCCTGCCATTGATCAATCGTACTCCCCGCTCCCTGTACATCAATATGAGAGGAGAATCCTAAGATCCTGTTTTTCAACTCTTTATCAAACCCGTACATCACGGAAAGCACCACAATCAATGCCGTCACCCCAATCGCCATCCCAATGGTAGAGCTCCAACCGATCAGCGAAATCAACCGTTCATCAGAACGCGAGCGCAAATACCGCCGCGCCAACATCCATTCACAAGCGAAGGACATAACTATCGAAGACTTCGTTGATGCTTTTGCTAGTCAGATTCCCCCTGAGCAAGAAAAAGCGCGCGATTGATGTCACCAATACTAATGATACCCAACAGTCGATTATCATCATCGGTTACCGGAATACGGCGCAGGTTTTTAAGTCCCATATACGATGCGGCTTTGAGAACCGAATCGTCAGAAGCCACCGTCATCGGGCTGGCCGTCATCAACTCACCAGCGGAGCTATCAAGGCTCCTGCCGTACTCGGCTTCCATTGTCTCAAAATCTTGGCTCGCCACCGCGTCGTGGGCGTAATTACCCATGTTGGGATAGAGTGGAATCATGATGTCGCGAATGGCAATGATTCCCAGTAGATGGTTCCCATCATCAACCACCGGCACCGATCCACAACCGCGTGCCACCATATGACCGACCACAACCCGAACCGATTCATTCAGCGTTGCCGTGAGCAACTCAACAGACATTACTTCGGAAACCTTCATCACCTACTCCTCCCTTCGATTTAAATTTATTGCAACTATTCAGTTACCGTACCAAAAAATGGCTGTAGCTGCTTAGATTGCTTCCGGATTTTCTCGATAGCAAGGCGAAAAAGCGGAGTTTACTACTGTCAATGAGCATTTTTCAACGCCGCTATCGGGAAAATCGCGAGTGAGCTGAGTAGTTACAATATTTTATGTGAGCAACCCTAGATAGGCTACAACGCAAACTCCAGTCCGCCCGCAGCAAAAATCACTGCGCCAGCAAATACGCCCGCCATCAAATCATCGGCCATAATACTCCACCAGCCCGGCCCCAGATGTTCTAAGCTGCGAATGGGCCATGGCTTAAAAATATCAAAGGCGCGAAAAGCGACAAAGGCGGCCAGTAGCAATGGGATTCCTTGCCCCATCACCAAGACCCCAATCGCCAAAGTCAGCCACTGCCCAGCCCATTCATCAACCACGATCCACCCAGGGTCTTGATCCTCCATCTGCGGCAACACGCGCCAGCACACCAGGCAGCCCAGCAGCGTAACCAGTACCACCGCCAGCAGCAGACCCTTGACCCCAGCAAGCTGCAATATCCACCATCCCGGCAACAGTGCCGCCAATGATCCCCAAGTGCCGGGAGCCTTGGGTAACCAGCCGCTACCCAAACCAGCGGCAATCCACTCTTCAAACGGTCGCGAAGTGATCAAAACCATGCTCTTTAATGGAAATATCTTGGCCACGCCAACGCACGACAACCCCAGACCCGGTGATGACCACCCCGATATTAACCGCACCAAGACTTTGTAATAATTCGCTCAATCCATCCGGAGCCGTACACAACAAGGCGTAATCCTCTCCGCCATACATCGCCAGTTGCAAGCCATCGTCAAACTCCGTGGTGAGCTGTTCCAGATCGGGCAGCCCATCCAAATCCAGCTGCAATGCCACCCCGCTGGCACGCGCAATATGGCCAGCGTCCTGCACTAAGCCATCGCTAATATCGATGCAACAGCGCACCCCATAGCGCCGCAGCTCAGCACCATCATTCAACAGCGCCCGGACACCACAAAAGGCATCGACCCATTCACCATCACGCGCACCTGCCAACCAACAGCGCAATCCCGCCACTGCCGCACCGACGCGACCCAACAACCAGATGGTATCCCCCGCCACGGCCGCATCACGCCGCATTGCACTCCCCGAATCGAGCGTGCCAGCTACCGTCACCGTTAAGCCATTGCACGAACTACGCACACAATCTCCACCGGCGAGCACCGCACCCGAGGAGGCTACCGAATGCAAGACCCCCTGCCCCATCGCCTCCAATGCCACGCCATCTTGCGCCATCAATGCCACCCAACACCAACGCGCAGTTGCGCCCATCGCCGCCAAATCGGACAGCGCGGCCTGCACCGCGCGATCTGCCGCTGGCGTTAATGCCATATCCTGTGGCCAATGCACCCCGGACAACGCGCTATCGCTACTCACCACCAAAGACGCTCCGACTGGCAGCCGGTGTACCGAGGCATCATCACCATTCGGCACCTCGACACCCTCGTCCACGACGGCATGCGACAAAAAAAGCCGCTCAATCATCTCAAACTCTCCGATCTCTAAACGCTCCTTGTCACACATGTCATCAAATGATGCGTAGTCTACCTATCGAAAAAAACCAATCCAGCATCGTAACGGCTCAGCTCACGCCCAGTTTTCCCGATAGCGGCGTTGAAAAAGGCGCATTTACAGGAGTAAACTCCGCTTTTTCACCTTGCTATCAGAAAAACCGGAAGCAAGCTGAGCCGTTACAGCCATTTTCGAGTAGGGTGCGAAGTAGTTACCCAACAACATAAGAGGAGAATTGACGCCGCCTAACTTGCGTCGCATGCTACCGTTCATGATCTGTTATTCACCACCCCAACCAACACGGAGTTATCCATGACCTCATTGAAATTGTTGTGCATATCACCGCGTTTATCCCATCGGGAGTTTCCTCATCCAAGGGGATTGCTATGAATGATCCGTCTCCGCCACGCTGGAAGCCGAGTATTCGCGATGCGCTGTTTTTGGCTGTGGTTGCAGCAGTGGTTATCACGCTAACCTTAACCGGCGGCAAACACACTACCAAATCGGTTCCCGATGATGCGACCCACCGCCAAGCCAAAACACGGGCTGCATGCATGGCGTGCCATGGTGCAAACGGCATCAAACCCCAGCCGGCGAGTCACACCAAAAACGACCAATGTTTCCTTTGCCACTTTCAACCTACCACCTGGAAGAGATAGCCCACGATGCCCCCCTCTCCCCCAATGCGTATCGGCATCACCTGCAACCCCGCCCACCATCGTGCCAAGGCGCTGGGGGATGATCTGTTGGCGTGGCTACATGCGAGACAACACAACATCTGGGTTGATCGCGATAGCTATGACGCGCTAACGCTGGATCCTGACCAAAAATCAATCCAGTTCACCCCTCTTGCGCAGATGCCGGCCTTGGTCGACCTCATGATCGTACTCGGTGGCGATGGCACCCTACTGAATGTCGGCCGCCATGTCCTTGGCACCAACACACCTATTCTCGCCATTAATTTAGGCAGACTCGGATTTCTCACTGACACCCCTGCAGGAAGCATGCTTGATGTAGTGGAGCAAGCGTTGGCGGGCAAGCTCAAAGCGCGGCACCATTTCGGTCTCAGGGCAGAATGCTGGCGCGGCGACCAGCGATTGTTGGATGCCATTGCCGTCAACGATGTCGTGGTACAACGCAGCCATAATCCCCACATGGTTACCTTTGCTATGTCGATTCGTGATCAGTTTGTTTTTCGCATGCGGGCGGATGGATTGGTGCTCGCCACCCCCGCAGGCTCTACTGCCTACGCACTCTCTGCTGGCGGTGCCATTGTCCATCCTGAGGTAGAGGCAATCAGCGTGGTGCCGATCTGTCCGCATACCCTCTCCAATCGTCCAATTGTAGTCCCCGCCACCGATCAGATCACCATCACGGTGCAGGATTGCCCAGCCGCCCTATCGCTGGATGGAAACCCTTCGATTGAACTGCAAGATGATGATACTATTCAGCTTAGTCGATCAGGAAGCTTCACCCTGCTCCACCAACCTGAGCGTCACTATTATGAGGTACTGCGCAATAAATTGCACTGGGCAGACCAAACCGAAAATCAGTGCTAAACGAACTCCATATCTCGCAGTTCGCGCTGATTGAGCAACTCACGCTGACTTTGCAATCCGGCACCACCGTCTTCACCGGAGAGACCGGTGCAGGGAAGTCGATTGTTGTTGACGCATTGGGAGCGGTATTCGGTACCCGCGCGCGCACCGATTGGGTGCGCCATGGTGCCAACAAAGCAGAGATTACTGCCCTGCTGACATTGGCCGATCGCTCCCCCGTCATCCCATGGCTCCAGCAACAAGCACTGGATGATGAAAATCAATTGATGCTACGACGCATCATCTCAGCCGATGGTCGCTCACGCGCCTGGATCAATGGCACCCCATGTCCGCTGAAAATATTGCAGCAACTCGGAGATATGTTGCTTGATCTTCATGGTCAACATGAACACCAAGCACTGCTCCAACCCGACTACCAACGCCTGCTCATTGATGGCGCCCTCAACCCGACCCAACTCACCCCCTGTACGACAGCATGGCATCAGATGCAACACGCGGAACAGGCGCTGGCGCAATGGGAAAAAGAGCAATCACAACTTGAACGCGAGGCGGCATGGATGCAGTCCGAGCTCACGCAATTAGAGGAGCTGCGACCCACAACAGGATTGACTGAACAGTTAGAGCAAGAGATTCAACAGCTTCGCCATGCGGGAAGCATCCAGCAGGCGGCGGCAGATGCCAGCGTAGCACTCGATGAGCATGAGCCCTGTGTGCGCGACGGATTATCCAACGCGCGCCATCTACTGGCAGTGGCAAAAGGTCAGCACGCAGCCATCGATGAAGCCGATGCCTTTCTCAATCAAGCCGAGTTACTAGTTGCGGAAGCGATTGCATCACTACGCCCAGCCATTGAGGTAAGCGCCAACCCAGCCGAACTCGACCGACTCGAAAGCCGAATCGCCCAATTGCAACAGATGTCACATCGTCACCACACCGATGCGGCTGGATTGATGGAGCTAATGGAGCACTGGCAACGCCTATTGTCGCGCCGAGAGCGCGCACAGTGGGACCGCAGCGAACTGGAACAAAAGGTAGCCAATACGGAAGCCGCATGGCGTGAGCAGGCAGGACTGCTGCATCAAGCGCGTGCACTTCAGGCGGCACAACTCACCACCGCACTGCGCCCACTGCTCGACCGCTTAGGTCTCGCCACCATGCAGATCGAGATCCAAATCGAGGCCGACGAGGACCACCGCACCGCCCACGGCATTCATGGCTGGGATCGGGTGCGATTGATCGCCTCCAGCAACCCTGGCGAGCCATTCCGTCTGCTAGCCGATATCGCCTCTGGTGGTGAATTATCACGCATTGTGCTGGCTCTCAAGGGGTGTGGCGCACTACGCTCAGCACCGGAGATTGCGGTATTCGATGAGGTGGATGTCGGTATTGGTGGCGAAACTGCCTGGTGTGTCGGGGAGCTATTGGCCACCATGGGTGAAGGCCGTCAGGTGTTATTGGTTTCCCATCTACCACAGGTTGCTGCCTCCACCCATCACCAACTACACATCCGGAAACAGCAGCACGAAGGCCGCACCATTAGTCAGATTAATCCCTTAAACCGTTCCCAACGCTGTCAAGAGATCGCCCGCATGTTGGGAGGAGCAGATGCCGCCAGCCTAACCCAAGCCGAAGCGATGTTAGCCCGTGGTGAGGCATCCCGTTGCCCGAGCTAACGGCACTCCGTCCGGCCACGGCCGTCGATATCGATGCTGTTAGCACGCTGCTACAACCCGAAGCAAAAGGCGATGTCATCCTACCACGCAGCCGGGATGACCTCTTTGAACATCTGTCCGAATTATTGGTGGTAGAGCGCAACCACCATATCGTTGGCTGTGCCGCACTGCATGTGTATAGTAGAAACCTTGCAGAGATCCGCTCACTGGTAGTCGCCCCCAGCACCCGCCACCTTGGTTTGGGTCGCATGCTGGTCAAGGGGTGTGAGGCTATGGCCTGCAGGTTGGCGATTTCACAACTCTTCGCGCTCACCTATGTCACCGACTTTTTCCTCCAGCTAGGCTTTGCAGTCATCCCCCGCGAAAGCCTACCACACAAGGTATGGACGGTGTGCATTCACTGCCATAACTTTGCAAGTTGCAACGAGACCGCCGTTCATAAAACATTAAATATAAAGGACTATTTACAAAATGACGCCCATTGAAGATACTGCAAGTCCGGATGACATCAACCGCGAATTAAGCCTGCTATCCTTTCACCGACGGGTGCAGGCGATGGCCGAGGATGGCTCCATACCGCTGCTTGAACGGCTCCGTTATATCTGCATCGCTGCATCCAATCTTGATGAATTCTTCCAAGTGCGTTACGCCTCAGTGCGTCACAAATTACGCTATGGGATCCGACTTCCCGAACGCGACAGTATGAATATCCAAGAGTTAAGTACTGCAATTAGTAAACAGACGCACACCATGATGCACGACCAGTACCAAATCCTAAACCGGCGCCTGATCCCATCGCTGCTCAATGAAGGAATCCATTTCCTGCGCCGCGACAAGTGGAATGAAGAGCAGTGGGCTTGGCTCAAACGCTATTTCCGCAGAGAACTACAACCGCTAATCAGCCCACTGGGGATTGACCCGGCACACCCCTTTCCGCGTGTCGCCAACAAAAGCCTGCACTTTATTGTATCTTTGCGTGGCCACGACGCCTTCGGCCGTGAACATCATCTTGCCATGGTACCAGCACCACGATCTCTCCCTCGCCTGATTCAACTACCAGAATCGGTATCCAGCTCCCCCCATGATTTCGTGTTTCTCTCCTCGATCATGCACGCTTTTGTTGATGATATGTTTCAAGGCATGACCGTAACCGGTTGCTACCAGTTTCGTCTACTGCGCGACACCGAGCTCTATCTTGATGAAGAGGAGATGGATGATCTCAAGCTGGCACTGAAAGGGGGATTGCAGCGCGAACGCAAATTCGGCCATGCGATCCGTCTTGAGGTCGCCGATAACTGTCCACAAGATCTAGTGCAGTACCTGCTTGATATGTTTGAACTATCAGAACAAGACCTCTATCAGGTGCATGGCCCAGTCGATCTAGCACGCCTTGCCTCGGCGTATGACATGGCCGACCGGCCTGAACTCAAATTTCCTCCATTTATTCCCGGTGCGATCGCACACTTGGGGCACAGTGATCACATGTTCGAGGCCATCGCCCGACAAGACATCCTGCTGCACCACCCATTTCACTCCCTACAGCCGGTGATTGCACTATTGGAACAGGCCGCCAAGGATCCAAGTGTGCTGGCGATCAAGCAGACACTCTACCGCACCGGTGATAACTCTCCCCTGGTCGCAGTGCTGGTGCGTGCTGCCCGTTTGGGCAAAGAGGTAACAGTAGCGATTGAACTCAGAGCCCGTTTTGATGAAGAGGATAACATCGAACTGGCCGAACGGCTGCAAGATGCTGGTGCCAGCGTGGTCTATGGCGTGGTGGGCTACAAAACCCACGCCAAAATGCTGATGATCGTGCGCCGTGAGGGTAAAAAACTGCGTCGTTATGTACATTTGGGTACGGGGAATTATCATTTTCAAACCAGCCGCGCCTACACCGACATCGGCTTATTGACCGCCGATGAGGCGATTGGAGAGGATGTGCATCTCATGTTCCACCAATTAACCGGATTGGGACAGATGCCACGCATGCGCAAGCTCATCGCCTCCCCCTTTTCGTTGGCCAAGCAGATTATCAGTTGGATTGATGGTGAGGCCGAGCTGGCGAAAGCGGGCAAACACGGGCGGATCATCGCCAAAATGAATGGGCTGGAAGAGCCCAAGGTGATTGAGTCGCTCTACCGCGCATCGCAGGCTGGGGTGAAGATTACACTCATTGTGCGCGGCATCTGTTGCCTCCGCCCCAGCATAGCTGGGCTATCGGATAATATTGAGGTCTACTCGGTTTTGGGGCGTTTCCTTGAACACACTCGCATCTTCTATTTCGGCAATAATGGCGCTAGCAAGCTGTACTGTGCCAGTGCAGATTGGATGGATCGTAACCTCAACGCTCGGGTGGAAACCTGCTTCCCCATCGAAAACACGCAACTTAAACGACAACTTATTCGCCAAGGTCTGCGCACCTACCTACGCGAGAAACGATTCACCTGGCGTCTACACTCCGATGGCAGCTACATAAAACTACGCGGAAAAAAGGCGGAATCAGGAGCCCAAGATGTGCTTTTGGCCGAACTTACACTGCATACATCCTAGCGGCGTTATCCCCACTGAGCAGTTACCAGAACTCATAAGCGGCGATTGGCTTCCCCACTCTGGCGCATCTCCAGGCTGGAATTTCGGTGCATGGAACCACCATGCCCCCATTCCATCCAGAGTTTTACAAGAGGCTCTACTGTAAATAAGCATTTTTCGTAACTACTCAGCACCCTACCCAAAAATGACTGTAACTGCTCAGATTGCTTCCGGTTTTTCTGATAGCAAGGCGAAAAAGCGGAGTTTACTACTGTAAATGAGCATTTTTCAACGCCGCTAGCAGGAAAACTGGGAGTGAGCTGAGTAGTTACCATTTTTCAACGCCGCTATCGGGAAAACTGGGAGTGGGCTGAGTAGTTACAATGCAGCCAAGCTTCCAGCTGTTGAATCCGACCTGAGTTCAACGCGCCGACCACGGCATAGAGTTGCAGCCACGCCATCCCATGGCGCACGACCACATCGGCATAACGGCTTCGGGCAGCGGCGAGGCGATCCTCAGCATCAAGTGCCTCGGTAATGGTTCGCAGCCCTACCTTTAACCCTTCATTTGCCGCCTTCACCTCTAGAGAAGCACTCGATAGTGCACTATTGGCTGCGATCAACTCCGCCGCAGTGGAGTGTAACTCGAGCCATGATTGGCGTGCAGCCAGACGCGCGTTGCGTTTGGCATCATCGAGCCGAAACTCAGCTGCAACCTGCTGACGATCACTTTTGCGCTGCTGCGCCCCAGTCGCACCACCAGCGTAAAGCGGCATGCTCAGTTCAACCCCAATCGAGGCATTGCGTTCCCGGGATCCACCAAAGGTGCCGTCGGTATTTTCAGTACGACTCCACCCGGCCACCAACTGCACCTTGGGCAAGGCGCCACCAAGCGCCTTGAGTGATCCCGCATCAGCCAACTTGAGCTGCTGTTGACTCAGATGCACCGGAATGGCGCCCTCCTCAGCACGCTGCTGCCACTGCTTCAAATTCGAGGGCATCGCAATCGGAACCATGTTGGCAGATAACGATAGCACAACCGGTGTCGCGCGCCCTTCCAACGAATCCAACAATGCTTGCGCCTGCTCCAACCGCTGCTGATCCTGAATGGTGATGGCACGCGCCAAATCATGACGACTGGTAGCCGCCAACGAATTGTTGATCGACACCGTTCCTACTATAAAAGCAGCCTTGGCTTGTGCCGCCAGCTTAGCCATGGCCTGCTCGCTCGATTTAGCAGCCTCAAAGGCAGCGCGTGCGCGAACCACATCGAGCCAGGCTGCGACGGCCTGCAACATCGCTTGCTGATTCGCCAGCGCCAAGGTGATCTTCCCCTGCTCCGCAGCTACCTCACCCTGCTTGTAGGCCGCCCAGCGTTGGATATCAAACAGTGGCTGATAGGCATTAATGCCGTAAAGGGTGTTCCAACTTCGCACGATGGGTTTCAACAAGCCAGCGTGGCGAAAATAGGTGGAGTCCTGCTTCTGTCGCACTGCCGAGCCCTTAATCTCCACGAAGGGTAACAGCCAGGCACGGCCAAGCACGCGATCCTCCTGCGAGGCATCCCTGGCTGCCATCGCCGCCTGTAGTGAGGGGGCATGCGTAAGCGCCCGATTCACTGCCGCAGTCAAACCAACACCATCCTGCGCCAAAGTCATGTGGGGAAAGAGAAAAATGGCAATCAGCATAGCGCGCACCCAATGACGCTCCGCGCGCCTCTGCACCTCCGCACCTTGGCGACATATTTTGCGCTTCATGCCAACGCACCCTTCTCTCTCCGCCGCTTTCCACGCCAATTGGCATAGCGGGTCAGGCCATGTTCGAGCAGAGAGTAGGCTGATGGCACCACTACCAAGGTTAACAAGGTTGAAGAGATCATGCCGCCAATCACCGCAACTGACATCG
The DNA here is from genome assembly GCA_030950645.1 of Mariprofundales bacterium. Lineage (GTDB taxonomy): Bacteria > Pseudomonadota > Zetaproteobacteria > Mariprofundales > J009 > JAUZRF01. The sequence goes on along the minus strand of JAUZRF010000093.1, from coordinate 4,573 downwards.
GAATGGTCATCTCACTCCCTTTGCCCCAGCCCAGTGCCGCTGGAAGCATGGCAAAAATAATGGTCAATGAGGTCATCAACACCGGCCGCATCCGGGTTGGGCAGGCATCGAGCAACGCCTCGTCAATCCCCATACCTCTGCTGCGGTACTGGTTGGTCAGATCAACCAGTAGAATTGAGTTTTTTGCTACCAACCCCACCAATAACACCAAACCAATCATCGAGAAGATATTGAGCGTATTGCCGGTAATCACCAACGCGGCCACGCCACCAGCGATGGCCATCGGTTGCGCCAATAGCAGCACAAAAGGCTGAGCAAAGGAGTTAAATTGACTCGCTAAAACCATGAAAATCAACACCATTGCCAACCCAAAGGCGAACGCCATATTCTTACCGGTCTTGCCAAACTCGGCCGCCTGCCCAGTAAAAACAATGCCGTAACCGGGCGGAAGAATCGATTTAGCCCCATCTTTTACTGCCGCTACCGCCGCGCCTAATGGCATCGATGGTGCCGAATAGAACATGCCGGCATAACGCAAATCCATCTTCTGAATGACCGCCGCACCCAATTGGCGCTGCCAATGGGCGATGGTGTCCAGTCGCACCATCTTACCGCTGGCACTACGAAGATAGAGTTTGGCCAGATCAGCAGGCTGTGACAACTGCCCGGTGCCGGCCTTGAGCCGGATATTATAGCGATTACCATCACCCGGATTATCGTTGAATTTGGCCACATCATAACCACCTGCTAACACGCCCACCGTCTGTGCCACATCAGCGGCAGAGATACCCAAATCGCTGGCGCGAATGCGATCCACCGTGAGCCGCAACTGTGGCAGGTTGAGTTGCAAATCCAGATCAAGATGACCAATCCCCGGCAGCGCATTGAGCCTCTGCTTAAGCTGTTGCGAGAATTGCGCCACCTTGGCTAAATTTGGCCCGGTGAGCGAAAATTGCAACGGCTCGCCTCGCTGACCTCCACCAACAATTGGCACCTTGACCGCAAAGGCGTGCAGCCCGGGAATCTGATCCATTTTTTTCTGTAACTCCGGTAAAATATCCCACTGCCGGCGCCTACGCTCACCCTTCGGAGTCAGCCGCACGAAGGCCTCCCCCTGATTAACCTGTCCGCGTCGACCGGAACCAATGGTCGCGAAATCACTCACCACATCAGGATCGCTAGCTAGCACCTTTTCGAGTTGCTTCAGTCGGGCATTGGTATCGGTGATACTCACCCCCAGTGGTGCCTTAAAAATCACCATGAAGCGTCCCTCATCCTCCTTCGGCACAAAGCCCTTACCGATACCACCCAACAGGGTGGTACTGGCGATAAAAATCGCAATCCCACCCAAAAGAACCAGCCAACGGTGGTGCAGGCAACCCGCCAACAGCCAGCGATAGGTGCGATCAAGGATCTGAAACCCATGATCAAACAGACGATAGATGTGGCCGTGGCTGGTCTCCACATGGAGATGCCGCGAGCAGAGCATCGGGATCAAGGTTAAGGCCACAAACAGTGAGGCCAACACACCAAAGGTCACCGTAACGGCAAAGGCATTGAAAAACCGGCCGATCATGCCATCCATAAAGATCACCGGTGCAAAAATGGCAACAATACTCAAACTGGCAGCAATCACCGCGAAGGTGACCTGACTGCTACCGGAAATCGCAGCACTATTGGCATCAGGCTCCAGCCCCTGCTCGCGATGGCGGTAGATATTCTCCAGCACCACGATGGCATCATCCACAACAATGCCAATCAGCAGCAACATCGCCAACAACGTCATGAGATTGAGGGTGAAACCGAAAAAATAGGCGATCCCAACCGCTGCCAACATCGACACCGGAATGGCAGTGGTCACAATCAGGGTGGCGCGCACGCTTTTGAGAAAAATCAGCACCACCACAAACGCGAGCACAACGGACTCCCACAAATGTTCCTTAAGGCCATTCACAATACCTTCAATGATATCCGCATCATTCGAGGCAATGCTCAACTTCATTCCCGGTGGAAGCGCAGGGAGAATCTCATTGTGGAGGCGTGCCTTCACCGCATTCACAATTGCCACCACATTGGCACCCGTCACCTTCACCACTTCAATCCCTACACTCGGCTTACCATTGAAGCGCGCCAACTGGCGATCATCGCTCAAGCCATCACGCACCGTGGCGATATCGCGCAGCCGGATTGAGGAGCCATCACCAGCCCCAGAGTGCACGACCAAATTTTTGAGCGCAGCGACGCTGTGAAACTCCATGTCAAGCTTGAGCATATACTCCCGTTTGTCCCCGGTGAGAAAACCACCGGGAAACTGGATATGCTCGCGCTTGAATGCGCTAATCAGCTGCGGAATCGTAATGCCAAGCCCCTGCATGCGATCCAGGTTAAGATCGACCCGAATGGTACGCTCTCGCTCACCGCCTAGCCTGACCTCGCCAACACCATCGATATTTTCCAACCGTTTCTTGATCACATTGCGTGCGTATTGGTTGAGCTGTTGCAGGGTGCGATCACCCGTCAGCGCCAGAAGTAGAATCGGTGCGGAACCTACCTGAACCTTGCCCACAATCGGTGGATCAATCCCTTTAGGTAACTGGCGCAACACCTGATTTACCTTGGCCTGAACCTCATTAAAGGCAACATCGATATCCTTCTTGAGCAGGAACTGCACTGTTACCACCGACACCCCGGGTGAGGAGGACGAGATCACATGGTCGATGGCTGAGATGGCATTCACCTTCTCCTCGATCACTGAGGTGATCGAGGCATCAATCACATCGGGGTCGGCACCGGTATCTACCGTGGTGATCGAGATCATCGGAAAATCGACATTGGGAAAGCGATCCACTCCGATGCGCTGATAGCTGACAATCCCAAACAGCACCAGTAGTCCAGACATCATCCACGCCAGTACATGGCGCTTAATCGAGATCGCCGCCAGATTCATCGGCTCACCTCAACCATGGCACCATCACTAAGAAACCCCGCACCAGTAGCCGCCAGTTTTACCCCGGCATCCAGCCCATCGACAATCTCCACCATTCCGCCCCGGCTTACCCCGGTGGTGACGTTGACCGCATGGGCACTCTTGCGATGCGTACCGCCATCAATGCGATAGACCACCTCACCGGCTGGGCGCAACACTACGCATGCCTCCGGCACCATCACCGCCTGTTGATGAATAGCAAGTACGATCTCCACCACTACGCTGGCGCCAGGACGCCACCCCCCCGGCTGATCAAGATGCACCCGGGCGGCCACACTATTGCTGCCGGTGCCAATCATCGGCGTGATCTCACCAATCACCGCATCATGCGATTGCTGCTCACCGGACAAGTGCAGACGCACCAACTGTCCTGCACGCACACTGGCAATACGGGTCTCTGGAATAGGGATAGAAATCAAAAGTTTACCATCAGTAACCAACTGAAACATCGGCTTACCAACAGCGATATAATCCCCGGCAGCAACAAAACGGCGCTGCACCCGTCCAGCCATCGGTGCCACCACTCGGGTACGATGAAGGTTGCTCCTCGCCTGAGCCAAACGCGCCTGTCCAGCCTTGGCCGCTTTATGTAATGCTGTCAAATCAGCCTCGGCCTGCTCAAGGATAGTCGGTGACACAAAGGCATCACCAGCCAGTTGACGATAACGCTTTACCAACCGCTGCTGCACCGGAATGCGGGCAGTAATCGCCGCTAGATCAGCTTCAGCACCATGCACCGCATCACGGGTATCGCTGGCATCAATCCGCGCCAATACCTCACCCTTGGCCACCCGGTCGCCAACATCGACCAACACCTTGGTTACTCTGCCCGGAATCTCCGCCGCAACGGTGGTCGCATCGGGATCAAGAACCCGTCCTAACGCCCGTTCCACCCACTCAACATCACCTCTGCTGCTCATCACCGTGGTAATCTTCACCGTCCGCACCGGCGAGGATGATTTGATTGCACCCCCTCCCGTTGTTGATTCCGAGGAGCCACCACTACAGGAGGCAAGAGATACCAGCATCAACAATACAACGATGATCGCTTCGCAAGAAGTTATCAACGCACCCATGGATAGGCGCGCAAACCGATCACTTTCAGTGCAAGACATTGGTTTATAAGGAAAGTTTAAATAGAATTTTTCCTTGCCGTCAAGCAACAAGTCCACGGACGGACTTGTTGCAATAGGAGTCGCTATCTGTTTCATGGGGTTACTCCGTGATAAAAAACATTCCTCGATCGTAACTACTCAGCTCACTCCCAGTTTTCCCGATAGCGGCGTTGAAAAATGCTCATTTACAGTAGTAAACTCCGCTTTTTCGCCTTGCTATCAGGAAAACCGGAAGCAATCTGAGCAGTTACAGCCATTTTTTGGTAGGGTGCTGGGTAGTCACCTCTCCGGCAAACTACTCAGCTCACTCTCAGTTTTCCCGATAGCGGCGTTGAAAAATGCTCATTTACAGTAGTAAACTCCGCTTTTTCGCCGTGCTATCAGGAAAACCGGAAGCAATCTGAGCAGTTACAGTCATTTTCTCAGCTCACTTCCGGTTTTTCCGATAGCGGCGTTGAAAAATGCTCATTTA
>JAUZRF010000092.1 GCA_030950645.1 Mariprofundales bacterium | reverse complement strand
CTCCTTGCTGTGATGGGCGTCACTTTAGGGTACTATTATTTTTCGCGCAACCTACCGCAACTGAATTCGCTGGCCGATTATCAGCCGCCATTGGTAAGCCGGGTATTCAACGATTCTGGTATGTTATTGGCGGAATATGCCGATGAGCATCGCATTTTGGCGCAGCCTGGTCGGATTCCGTTGCAGCTTAGTCGCGCATTCCTGGCTGCGGAGGATGCCCATTTTTATCAGCATCCAGGCGTGAATCCGGCACGGATTTTTGCGGCGGCGGTAGCCAATTTCAAGGCTGGCCACACGGTGCAGGGTGGCTCGACCATTACCCAGCAGGTGGCGAAGAACTTTTTACTGACCTCCGAACGCACCTACGCGCGCAAGATTCGCGAGTTGATTTTGTCCCAACGCATTGAGCATGCCTTTACCAAGGATGAAATTCTCTACCTTTACCTTAACCAGATCTATCTTGGTCGGGGGTCGTATGGCGTGGTCTCAGCTGCTTGGCGCTATTTTGGCAAGCGTATTGATCAGCTTACCCTAGCAGAGTGTGCGTTACTTGGCGGACTGCCGAAGGCGCCTGGCCATTATGCGCCGCACATCAATATGCAAAAGTCGGTGGCGCGGCGCAATTGGGTGTTGGGGCAGATGGCGCATAATGGATTTGCCAGCCGTGAGGCGGTGGCCGTGGCGTTAAAGGAACCGGTGCATCTGGTGCCACTCTTTCACAGTAAGCTTAAAAATGCGTATGCCAATGAGATTCATCGTCAGTTGGTGGATCGCTTTGGTGAAAAGACCTTGCGTCGTCAGGGCTTGACGATTTTGGTGCCCTACCAGCCTGCGCAGGAGACGGCTGCGGTGCATGCGTTACGCCGTGGCGTATTGGCGGTCGAGCAACGGCAGTTTTATCGTCCGCCGAAGCATCTCAAGGTGGCTGCGCGAGCGGATCAACTTACGCAGTGGCATGATGCCCCACCGTGGGGCAATGATGGTGTGCCGCAATCCTGGGAGATCGCCCCTGCGTTGGTAACTCAGATTGCCCCTGATGGTAGCTTGGTGGTGAACGATGGTGTCGAAACGCTGCCTCTGCCACCATCATCGTGGCGCTGGAAAAAGCCCGATTCGAAGCGCAAACGCTCATCAGAGTCTCTCGCGACTACTTGGCGGGTGGGGGATGTTGTTTGGTTGCAGGGTGGTGAAAAGGGTGGCGTGCGTCTTACTCAATGGCCTGCGGAGGAGGCGGCACTTTACAGCATTGATCTCCAGCGTGGCACAGTGGTGGCGCGTGTGGGTGGATTTGATTATAAACTTGGTGGTTTTGACCGTGTTGGGCAGGCCAAACGGCAGCCGGGAAGTGCCTTTAAGCCGTTACTTTACGCCACCGCGATGGAGCAAGGGATGACCCCGGCTACCATTGTGATGGACTCGCCGTTGGTGTTTTCCCAAGGGTCGGCGGCAAGCTTTTGGCGGCCGGAGAACTATAAGAATGAACTTGCCGGTGCCGTCACGATTCGTAATGGGTTGGAACATTCGCGCAACTTGGTGGCGGTGAAGGTGTTGCAGCAGATTGGGGTGGATACCTTTCGCCGCAAATTAGCGCAGCTGCCTTTTCATCGGCACTTTCCTCAGCAGTTGTCGCTGGCGTTGGGGGCGGCAGAGGTGCCACTGGAGGATCTAACCGATGCCTATATTCCCCTGGCTAGTGGAGGTCAGAAGTGGATGCCGGTATCGGTGCAGCAGGTGCAGGATCGCAATGGGCGCACGGTGCATCGTTCGGTGGCGGGGCATCGTTGCCAGGTGTGCCACGCGGATCCGGTGTTGGCGGTCAATAATCAGATGAAGCCTGCGGAGAGGGTGTTTGATCCGGTGGATGCGTTTTTGGTGGCCAATATGATGCGTGGCGTCATTCAGCATGGCACGGGGCGGAGGGCGCGGGCCTTGGATCGTCCGGCGGCAGGGAAGACGGGCACCACCAATAAACAGATGGACGCTTGGTTTATGGGCTTTACTCCGCAGATATTAACTGGAGTGTGGGTCGGACGAGATATTCCGAAAACTTTGGGTAGACATGAGACTGGAGCCCGTGCTGCGTTGCCGATCTGGCTAGGAGCGATGCAGGCATTTCATCGGGATTTGCCTAAGAAAGACTTTGTCGCTCCGCATGGGATAGAGTGGGTGGCGATTGATGCCAAGAGCGGGAAGCTGGTGTCGGAGACAACCAAGCATCCGTTTTTGGAGGCCTTTCGGGTAGGGACAGCGCCTACGGAGCATGCGGGGAAGCGTGCTTCCGAGGTGGAAGCGGGCAAGTCGCAGGCTGGATTTTTTGGTACCGGACTATAAGCTGGTGGTAACTATACTCAGCACCCCACCAAAAAATGGCTATAACTACTCAGATTGCTCCCGGTTTTCCCGATAGCGGCGTTGAAAAATGCTCATGTACAGTAGTAAACTCCGCTTTTCCGCCTTGCGATCAGGAAAACCGGAAGCAAGCTGAGCAGTTACCACCCTTGTCGGAGAGGGTGTTGAGTAGGGGGTTGAGTAGTTACGATTCATGGTATGTGGCCTCCACTTGTGGTAAATTCCGGCGGCAGCGATAGCCGAATGATGATCTGATCTTCCTCGCTTTCAATGCTGTGCACCTCGCCATGTTGATGGCACCAAGCGATGCGCCGACCATCGGCGGCAGGGATATGCAGGGTTTGATTGACCCAATCACGGCGTAACCAGCGCAAGAGAAAGTCGCGTAGCTCCTTGATTCCGCTGCCGCTGATGGCTGAGATAGCGAGACGGCTGCCGTTGAATTCATCGCAGATTTTGCTGATGATTTGGGGCGCAAGATCGCACTTGTTGAGCAGCTCCACCATGGGTGGTGCTTGGTCGCCATCCAGCCCCAGTTGCGCTAAGGTTGATTCCACCACCTGCTTTTGGGCGGCGCTCTCTGGATCTGCGATATCGCGCACATGGAGAATGAGATCCGCCTCCATCACCTCCTCCAATGTGGCGCGAAAAGCATCGACCAACTCATGCGGTAGTGCCTGTACAAAACCTACCGTATCGGAGATTACGATGGTTGAATTTTTGCCGAGCGTGAGTTGGCGCAAGGTGGGGTCGAGGGTGGCAAAGAGCTGGTCATCGGCATGTACAGTGGCGGTAGTGAGTCGGTTGAACAGGGTCGATTTTCCGGCGTTGGTGTAGCCAACCAGTGCGATGGTGGGGATCGCCTTGCGATTGCGTCCGGCACGCTGAGTGGCGCGGCGCGTGCATACTTGATCGAGCTCCTTCTCTAATTGCTTGATCTGTTGGCGGATCATGCGTCGGTCAAGTTCAATCTGGCGCTCACCAGGCCCGCCCATAAAACCGAATCCACCGCGCTGGCGTTCAAGGTGCGTCCAGGAGCGCACTAGACGGCTGACCTGGTAGTTGAGGCTGGCCAACTGTACCTGTAGCACCCCCTCACGGGTGCGGGCGCGGGAGGCGAAAATCTCAAGGATCAGTCCGGTGCGATCCACCACTTTAGCCTGCCATAGCTTCTCCAAATTGCGCTGCTGGATTGGGGTTAATGCGTGGTCGACAAATACCACATCCACTTCCAGTTCGGTCACGATATCCGCGATGCGTTTGGCCTGTCCCGATCCCAACAGGGTGGCGGGAAGCATGGTGCGCACATTGAGCGCCACCGAATCGGCCAAGTCACAATGGCTGGAATCAACCAGACGATCAAACTCCTGCTGACGGGCAAGGCGTTGGTGTGGTGGCGTTGGCGTGGTCGTGGGATGTAGACTTATGGCTACATCCTTTGGAATGGAGGTCTCAATCAGATCCATACAGCTCCTAGTTGAAGAATGTGTTGGCGAATCTTGGTTGCATCACCGTGGATAGCATCCGGGGTTTGGCGGCGAAACCAGGTGCGTTGCCGTTTAGCATATTGGCGCGTGGCGATGATGCCGCGTTGAATCGCTTCATCCAGATCCCATTCACGGTGGTGATAGGCCAGTAGTTGTCGGTAGCCAACCGCCCGGCTAGCAGGGTGATCTTCAGGCAAGGATTGGTGAGCCAACCAAGCGATCTCCTCCAGCCAGCCGTGTTGCATCATGGTGTGAAAACGCGCGTCAAGATGTGGGTATAGCGGTTCGTGAGGCGGATCGAGGACGAAAATTGGGCAGTGGATCAACGCCGGTGACGGTTGTTGTTGCAGCCAATGCGAGAGTGGTTTTCCGCTGCTTAAACGCACCCCGAGGGCGCGTTGTATGCGTTGGCTGTCGTGCGCGGGTAGGCGATGCGCGGTGATGGGATCGAGGCGGGTAAGCATACGGTGTAGCCATGGGGTGCCGTGTTTCTGTTGGATTTTGTATAGGCGTTGACGAATAGCAGGGGCTTCGGGGGGGATGTCGGCAAAGCCTTCGAGCAGGGCGCGTAGATACATGCCAGTGCCACCGACCAAGAGTGGGATGCGGTGGGCTGCACGCGCGGTGGTAATCGCCTGTCGTGCTAGGTTGGCCCACGCCACGGCATTGGTTTGGTCGGGCAAGGTGATGGTGTCGATCAGGGCATGGGGCACCTGTTGCTGATCCTCAATGCTGGGTTTGGCGGTGCCGATATCTAGTCCGCGATAGAGCTGCATCGAGTCGCAACTGATGATGGTGCAGGGGAAATGTTGGGATATCGCCATGGATAATTGCGATTTTCCACTACCTGTGGCCCCCATCAATGCGATGGCTTGTAGCGGCTCAGATGGGGATGATGGTGGCGTGATAATCAGAGTGGGGAGGTGCTAGTTGGTCGAGGAGTGAAGGTGGGGTGCGAGCAGTGCTTGATGGGTTTGAATCAGGTGGCGCACTTGGCGCACATACGCGATTCCCCTCTCGGAGTATGTGCGTAGCCCCAAGGCCAGTTCATAGCCGGAGATGGGTTGGTGGAGTTGACGCTCTTTTTGGCGCAGGCTACGCAGAAGCACATAGGTTTTTCCGCTATTGATGTTATGCAGATAGGCGCGTACGGAGAGATTGGGTGCAGCAAAAAATCGCACCTCATGGTGTGCGTTTTTGTTGCGTTGCAGGGGAACCAGACCGCAGCCGGCAGAGAAACACCATTCGCCAAACAAGTTGTTCCCTTGGGTGGCAAAGCGAGATCGCCCCCATGCGGATTCAATCGCCGCTTGCGCCAGTACGAGATCGGATGGCACGATATCAACTAGGCGTAGAAGTTTGCGATGTATCCAATGCGCGGATTCGGGATGCCATGGAAGCTTATACGCATTGGTAAGAGATTGTAAAAATTCTATATCTTTGGATGTCCATCCGCGACCGCGCATCCGTAAAAGCTGCGTTCGCTGCGCTATAATGCGGGCATTTTCCTGTGCTACGATAGGGGAAAGCCAAGCAAAGAATGCGCGTTTTTTGGCGCGGGTACCGTGGATGGTGGAAAAATCAGGGATGGATGCGCGCTTCACCTGCAACGGGCGTGTCGGGGCGAGCATGGCGGAAGTTGCCGTCGTGATGGCGTGAGATTGTGGTGCCGAGGAGGAATGGCTTGCATGATTTTCTGGTGTTGAGCGTACGACTACCCGAGGAGGGGTGCAGGCGGCGAGCAACAGCATCATGGTCAGCAGGGTTCGTAGAAGTAGCATGGGGTTACCCTTTCCTGCCAAACAGGCGGTCAAGATCATTGAGCGAGAGTGCGATCCAAGTGGGTCGGCCATGGTTGCATTGGGCGATGTTCGGGGTGTCGGCCATCGCTTCAAGCAGTGCAAGTTGCTCAGCATGGTTAAGATGCTGGCCGGAGGCGATTGCAGCCTTGCAGGCGCGGTTGCCTAGCCAGCGTTCCAATACCCGACCAAGCCCTGCCTCTTCCCCCTCGACCATCTGCACCGCCTCGGCCAGCTCAGCCACCAGTGCTTGGGGCGGTTCATGACCCAGCAGCGATGGTACGGCGCGAATGGCAAAGTGCTCTTCATCAATGGCATCAAGATCAACACCAAACGGGCGTAGCGCATCTGGATGATCGAGCAGCCAAGCTGCAAGCTCAGTCGGTGCGTGCCAAGTTTCTGGCGTAAGCAGGCGTTGGGATACGATCTGTTGATCTGCGAGTTGGTGTTTCAGCTTCTCATAGCCGATGCGCTCATGGGCGGCATGTTGATCAATCAACAGAATCCCATCCTGGGTTTGGGTGAGCAGATAGCGTCGGTGGATCTGTCCAATCGGGTAGCCAAAGCGTTGATCCATATCGTGGTTTGTATTGCTGTTATTCCGAGGATCGGGCTCGTTCACCGAATCCTCATCAATGGTTGGAGGGGTGAAAAGGAGTTGCCGGCTTGCGGAAGGTATTGTCTGTTGCCGCGCGGGAAATGGCATGTTTGGTGCCATTTGAGGGGATATGCTTCCCCCTTGTTGGCCGCCTCCATGCCTTGGGTGATCCGAGGAGGGGGCCGGGGTCATCGCCTGCAGTGCGCCCTCCGAGGTGGTGGTTGCACTCCGTAGCCCCATCGACTCAAGTGCGGTACGCACACAAGCAACCACCGCAGCTCGTACCATGCTAGGTTGAGCAAAACGCACCTCGCGCTTGGCCGGATGAACATTGATATCAACCAGTTCTGGGTCGAGATGAATGAGAATAACGGCGACTGGGTAGCGATCATGGAAAATCACATCACGGTATCCTGCGCGCAGTGCTGCGATCAACATCTTGTCACGAATGGCGCGGCCATTGAGTAGAAATAGCATGCGACTGCTGTCGCGATGGTGGTAGGTAGGGAGGCCAAGAAAGGCGGAAACCTCGATCTGTTGGTGTGCAATGCATTGATGGTGATGATTTGCGGCAAACTCTTTACCCATCACGGCCATAATGCGTTCAGCTTCGTCGCTTGGGGGAAAACCAAGCCGTTTGCGACCATCCAGCTCCAAGCGGATCGCTACCGATGGATTGGCCAGAGCCAATGCCCTAGTGACCTCAGTAATCGCAGCCTCTTCCGTGCGATCACTGCGCATAAATCGTAGCCGTGCAGGGGTGTTGAGAAAAAGATCACGAATCTCGATCAAGGTGCCTTGGCGTGGCGGAGCGGGGCGCTGCTCGGAGTTGGCTCCACCATCCACCCGAACCTCGCAGCTGTCGCCGTGGTTGCCTTGACCGGTGTGAAGTCGAAAACGGCTAACCGAGGCGATGGAAGGCAGCGCCTCGCCACGGAAGCCAAAGCTGGCGATGTGGTGCAGATCTTCGGCCTGTTGAATCTTGCTGGTGGCGTGGCGCTGCAGTGCGAGCAGTGCATCTGGAGAGGACATGCCGTCACCATTATCCTCCACGGATATCAACCGTTTGCCAGCCTCGGTAATGATAATGCCTATCTGGCTGGAGCCGGCATCAATGCTGTTTTCCACCAACTCTTTGACCACCGATGCGGGGCGTTCAACCACCTCGCCAGCAGCTATTTGGTTGGCAACTATAGGTGGAAGGATGGTAATAGTTGTGGACATAAGAGGTAACTTACTCAGCTTACTCTCGGTTTTCCCGATAGCGGCGTTGAAAAATGCGCATTTACAGTAGTAAACTCCGCTTTTTTGCCTTGCTATCAGGAAAGCCGGAAGCAATCTGAGCGGTTACAGCCATTTTTGAGTAGGGTGCTGAGTAGTTACCATAAGAGGAAGGTTTATCGCAGCAAGATCTAATGCAACGCGCGCCCGTTTTCACGCCATAAATGACGGAAGAACAAGGCGCGCGAGAAAGCAGAAATAGCCGGAGGGATCATCCCCTCCGGCTATAAAAAGTGCTTAATAGTTCGAGCGGCGGCGTGGACGATCTTCACGAGGTTTGGCCTCGTTAACACGCACATTACGACCCTGCATTTCACTGCCATCGAGTGCTTCAATAGCGCGTTGGCCTTCATCAGTATTGCTCATTTCGACGAAACCAAACCCTTTGGAGCGGCCGGTATCGCGATCACTGATCACATGGGCGGAGGTAACTTCACCAAATTCAGAAAAAGAGGTGTTCAGATCTTCATCTGCAACGGAGTAGGGCAAATTGCCCACATAAATATTCAACATAATTAAAACAACATCCTAATACTAAAAAGTTCAGATTCTCGACGCTTGGTTGAGATTCCGTGCTTGGCCACTTTAAATGAGCCAAGCGTCCGAACTGTAAAGCAACCGATTGGGAATTGCACGCTTTTTAAGTTGTGGGCTTTTCACTCAGCTTCTGTTGCTCTATTTTTCTGCGAAATTGGGTGGTCTCATGTTTGGGTATATGGCGTTTAATCCAGTGAATCAGATCGATCCAAATTCGATGTATTTGTGTGGCTGTTGGCATGGTTCCCGCGTAGGGGAGTTCCATCGTGATAACGGGGATGTGACGATAGCTTCCGGCATAACTCCCCAAAGATCCGGGATAAGTTCCCAGTGCGTGCGCATAAAGATACCCGATATGTTTGGGCCCTTTGGGCGGGCCATCGAAGTCGAGCAGGCCGTAAGGGGCATGTACCGAGACGATCACATCGGGTTGAAAACGCGCAATTTCATCTTGTAACCACTGGGTCTCTGGTTCACTGGCGGGGCTTTCCCCTGGATAACGCCGTGGATCACGGTGGGTTCTTTTAATCCAGTAATGTTTGCTTTTTGACTCCCAATCCGGGGTGTCCATGTTGCGATTGAGATCAACGCCATGGCTATTCATGCGTTGGGAGTGGCGTTGCAGCAATCCGTCAGGATTGAGCAGAGGGACAACTTGCCAATGGAATAGTCCGGAATGGTAGCGCCGCAAAAACCCCATCCATTTGAAAACTACGCTCACTGCCGCATATTCATCACCATGGGTACCACCGATCAACAGTACCCTAGCCCGAGGCGTTTTCCCTTTCACTGGAGGAAACTCTCGCATCAAAATCAATTGACCCGCTGCGGAGTGGCCACCGCTGGGATGCATCTCCATGGCAAGGCACTCTGCCCGCGACACGCTACCTAATTTATGACCAATTCTGGTGCATTCGGCAGTCATGGAATCCGGATGAGGAACGGCGTAGGGGTTAGCTACCACAGTGCTAGGGATGGATAATAGCAAGACTACCGCGATGAGAATGCGGATCATGTACGGCAGTGGCTGGCGAAAAGACGGTCATACTCATCCTGAGCATAGCGATCGGTCATCCCCGCGATGTAGTCGGCAATAACCCGTGCTTGATGGCTAGGGTTTGGATCGGTCGTAAGACGGGCTGCAGGGCTTGGTGGCAGCATGAGAGGGCGTTTCATGTAGGCATGAAAGATCTCTTGAATCATACGGGTAGCCTTGGCAGACATGCGTGCCACCCGGTAGTGGTTGTACATGTTTTGGTAGAGATACGCCTTGATCTCCTTGTTCCATTGCTGCACCGATTCGGAAAACCCTACCAGTGCCGTTGGAGATTGGCGCACACCATCCAGCGAGGTAACCTGGAACTGTTGCAGCCGCTGCTGCGTCTCTTCGATCACATTGCTAATGAGGCGATGAATCATCCGACGGATGGTTTCGTGGATAATTACGCGAGGACTGCACTGGTCGCCGCAAGTCGCCAGTGCAGCGTCATGGCTATGGCGAAATAGCTCGGTGGTGCGCAGCCCTTCAATCGTTAGCATGCCTGCACGAAGCCCATCATCCACATCGTGGTTATTGTAGGCGATCTCATCGGCCAAATTGCCGATTTGCGCCTCGAGTGGAGGCTGCTCTTCTGGGCGATAGTGGCGCGCGGATCCGGTGGGAGCACGATCATAATCGGTGGAGTGTTTGATCATCCCCTCCAGCGTTTCATAGCACAGGTTCAAACCGGAGAATGCAGCATAGCGCCGCTCCAACTTGGTCACAATGCGTAGCGATTGGCGGTTGTGTTCAAACCCGCCGTACGGGGCCATCACTTCGTTTAGCGCGTCTTGGCCTGAGTGACCGAAGGGGGTGTGGCCAAGGTCATGCGCCAGTGCGACCGATTCGGCCAAATCCTCGTGCAGTGCCAATGCGCGGCAGATTGAACGCGCGATTTGAGCTACCTCAATCGAATGGGTGAGCCGAGTGCGGTAATGGTCTCCCTCATGATTGACGAATACTTGGGTTTTGTACTCCAGCCGACGGAAAGCGGAGGAGTGGATGATGCGATCACGATCGCGCTGAAAGTCATTGCGTGATAACGATGCCGGCTCATCGTAGCGACGGCCGCGGGAATCGCTGGAGCGACATGAAAATGGTGCCAAGGATTGTTCGTAACGGTGCATAGGTTATCCTCCTTTATGTGCGACGCGGCTGAGCAAGTATGGCACCAATAGTACCCATGATGATGCCGCCGACCAACAGCGGGAAAATTAGCGTGGAAAAACCGTCAGTGGTGATACCAATCGCCTGCAATGCCCAGATCAGAGGGAGTTGCAGCAAGAGCGCCACGATCCCAGCACCGCTACCGATCAACATCCCCTCCAGAATAAAGGGGAGGCGGATGAACCACTCATGGGCACCCATCAATCGCATCAGTTCCAACTCATCTTCGCGCGCTAGCAAGGAGAGTTCAAGGGTGTTGGTGATGATCAACGCCAACCCCACCATGAGCAGTAGTGCGCAGCCAATGAGCAGGTTGCGAATTTGAGTTAGGTGCTTCCTAGCGGTCAATAACCGCAATTCATCGGGGTTGATGCTGGCGTGGAAGCGTTGGGCGGTGTCTTTGATGTCATCCAACAAGAACGGGTCACTGCCGTGAATTTCTGTTTGTAGTGTGATGGGTAGCTGATTGATGAGATGGTTGTTTTGTTTGCTGTTGTTTCCGAGCCAGCTGTGAAGCCAATGGCGTGTTTCTTGTTGGCTGACTTGATGAATGGTGTCGATTTGCGGGATCTTTTTTAGTGCATTAATCAAGGGCTGACGCTGCTTGGCGTGCGATTGCGGAAGGTAGAAGTGGATGGTTGGCTGCAGGGTTCCTGCCCAATGAATGGCAGATTGCAGACCAATCCACAACGCGCCCGCCGCCCACAGGGCGATGGCAACCACCAGCATGGAGAGCAGTTGTGCGCGCCCCAGTGGTGGCAGAGACCAGCCACCAGGAAGTCGAATGCGGCGTGGAGCATCAATGGCCATGGCTGGCCTCATCAGCACTATCGTTGACGACTACACCAGCATGAAGCTCAACTACCCGAGCGGGATACTGCTCCAATAGTTGCAGATCGTGGGTGGCGATGATGACCGTGCTGCCATGCTGCTGGAGCTGGATGAGGTAGTGCAACACCTGATCGGCGGTCTCCCGATCCAAATTGCCTGTCGGTTCGTCGGCCAAAATAAGTTGCGGTTGTGGCGCCATGGCACGGGCAATGGCAACGCGCTGCTGCTCACCACCGGATAGGGTATCCGGATAGCTCCATATCGCATCCTCCAGACCGACGAATTCCAACACCTTGCCCACCCGTGCCACCATGCGATCTTCAGGATAGCCTTGAACACGAAGTGGTAAGGCAATGTTTTCAAACACCGTACGGCGAAACAGTAAACGGTGATCTTGGAAGATAATACCACAGCGACGACGCAGGGCACTGATTTTACGCGCCGGCGCCGCATTCATATCGATGCCGAAAACCTGTAGGGAGCCAGATGCTGGAGCCAATGCACCATAGAGCATGGCAAGGAGAGTGGATTTCCCAGCACCACTCTCACCAATCAGAAATAAAAATTCCCCTTGGGACACCGATAGGTTGACCCCGCCCAGTGCTACGCGACCGCTAGGATAGCGGGTTAACAGTTGCTGCATATCAATGATCATTGTGGAACGCACGGGGCAAAAGGTAGTGGAAAACAGAGTGCTTCGCCAAGTTTAGACCGATGAAGCTAGCCCGTCTGCGTGTTTTTTGGGCAAGAATAGTGGTGCATTGGCGCGTTTGCTGTGTAGGCTTGCCCCATGAAGCAACCCACCCTTGAGCAACTGACCCAGGCCGTGAAGGAGATGCCCGCTTTTCCGGAAAGTGTGAACAAGATTGTTGAGCTGGCTTCGGATATTAACTGTTCGGCTAAGCAGTTGGTTCGGGTGATTGAGCACGATCCGGTGGTGACGGTGAAGATTTTGAAAATGGTGAACTCCTCGTTCTACTCTCTGCCGCGAAAGCTCACCAGCGCCCACCATGCGGTAGCCTATTTGGGTCTGAACACGGTCAAAAACTTAGCAGTAGGAATTGCTGCGGTGGGGATTCTATCCACCAAGAGCTTAGGGTCATTTAACACCAATGCGTTTCTGCATCATTCGCTCTGCACGGCGGTGATTGCACGGCGTCTGGGGCTTAAAACCAAAGATAAGCATCATCTTGATCCCACCGAATTTTTTGTGGCGGGGTTGTTGCATGACTTTGGTAAATTGGTATTTATGCGTAACTACTCCGATGCGTTTGTGCAGGCAATTGATCAGTCGCGTGAGCGCCATTGCTCACTGCATGAGGTTGAATTGGAAATCCTTGGCATTGATCATGCCCAAGTGGGCGGGATCCTTGGAAAAGAGTGGGGGCTGCCCGATCATCTCACTGTGTGTATGCGCTCCCATCATGAAGCGTCTCATGAGGGGGGGATGCTGCTTGATAGCATTATTGTGGCGAATATCTTGAGTAAGGTTCGCGGAATAGGGAATAGTGGTAACTCCTTTGTGCCAGAAGATCTTCCAGAACAAGCGATCCATAGCTTTGGTGATCGCACACTGGAGATGGTGGATCGCTGGGTAGGGGATATCAGCGAGGAGTATGAGGATGCCAGGGCGATGGCAACTTAAAGACAGTGGGCGACGGAGAGGGGAATCAATCATGAAATTACGCTTTTGGGGCGTGCGCGGCTCGATCGCATCGCCTGGCCCTGCCACCGTAAGATATGGCGGCAACACCACCTGTCTGGAGCTGAGGACGGATGATAATCAGGTAATCATTGTTGACGCGGGTACTGGCCTGCATCCACTCTCGTTGAGTCTGTTGGCTGAGTTACCCGTAGACACCCATATTCTGATTACGCATACCCACTGGGATCATATCCAAGGGCTACCCTTTTTTATTCCGCAGTTTATTCCAGGAAATGATTTTAGTATCTATGGATCGTATGATCCAGTAACACAAAAAAATGT
Organism: Mariprofundales bacterium; assembly: GCA_030950645.1. Lineage (GTDB taxonomy): Bacteria > Pseudomonadota > Zetaproteobacteria > Mariprofundales > J009 > JAUZRF01. Next base: position 16,866 of record JAUZRF010000092.1, on the reverse strand, counting down.
TGGGGAGACGCTCTCGATACAGTTGCAATACAGTTATTTTCCAGTGCGTGAGGTCGAACTCCAGAGTAAACCAAGTTATGTGACGGTTAATCAGCGCGAACCTTTCGCGATTGCGGATGCGACAATAACCCCGGTGTTACTCAATCATCCGGTGATCAATTTGGGTTATCGGGTCGATTGTAATGGAAAATCGTTCTTTTTTACTGGTGATCATGAGCCACCATTTAATATGTATCAACCTGGTGATGAGAGTTATGCGATGTACCAAGAGATTATCGACGAGCGTAACGGCTTTATCTATGAATCACTTCAAGGTATTGATGTATTGGTTGCGGACTCATCCTATACGCCGGAAGAGTATCGCTCCGGCAAGGAGGGGTGGGGGCATGGTACCTTTGATTCGAGTATCGGTATGGCTCGGGATTTGGGGGTGAAACAGCTCTTTTTCACCCACCACGAGCCAACTCGTAGCGATGATGCGCTGGAAAAAGTCTATGCCGAAGCGTTGGATCGTTGCGATTGCAGTACGGATGAGCGTGCGAGGTTTCAATTGGCGCGAGAAGGGTTGGAGATCGAGTGGTGAATAATTTTAACAAGGGGATGAGGATGCGAGAAGTTCGATGGATAATGCCGGGATGGATAATGATGTTGGTGGCGTTTGTTTCCATCATGGTGCCCATGGTGGCGCAGGCAGGAGGAGCGGAATCCATGGCAACGATCAAGCAGCGGTTGCAGAAGCAGATTGTGGGCTTGCCACCCATCGATAGTGTACAACCTGCGCCCATTCCTGGGCTGTATGAAGTTGTCGCTCAGCGTCATGTCTATTATAGTGATCTAAGTGGTAAACATCTGATTATCAATGGCCATATTGTGGATACTACTACTCGGCGCGATTTGACAGCCGCGCGTCTGCAGGAGATCAACCGCATTGACTGGAATATTTTACCATTGGATAAGGCGATTGTTTCTGGTGATCCCAAGGGGATGCCGCTGGCGGTGTTTACCGATCCAGATTGTCCATTCTGTCGCAAGTTGGAGCAGGAGTTGGTGAAGATAAAGGGGGTAAAGGTTTACACCTTCCTGTTTCCGTTGACCCAGCTCCATAAGCACGCGCGTGAACATGCCGAAGCCATCTGGTGCGCAAAAAACCGCCATCAGATGATGCTTGATATCATGTTACACCACAAAAACCCAAAGGGTAAACATAGCTGTGCTACCCCAATCAAGGAACTCAATGCATTGGGTGTGAAACTTGGGATCAATGGCACCCCAACCTTGATCGCTGGCGATGGCCGGATCAATGCTGGCGGCATGCCCGCGAGCAGGCTCAAAGCGTGGCTGGTTGGAAAATGAGCGTCCGCCAAGATCGCGCCACGGATGCGATGCGGGTCGTGCGTATCGAAACCGGATGCAACCCCTACGCGGAAGGCTCGGCATTGGTTGCATTCGGCAATACCCATGTGATTTGCACCGCTAGTGTAGAGAAGAGGCAACCACCATTTTTGCGCCAGACGAATCGCGGTTGGGTGACGGGCGAATATGGCATGTTGCCACGCGCGACCCACACCCGTGGTCGCCGCGAGGCTGCGCACGGTAAACAGAGTGGGCGCACGATGGAGATTCAACGGCTGATCGGCCGTTCTCTGCGGGCGGTAGTCAACTTAGACTTGTTGGGGCCACGAACGATCACGGTTGATTGTGATGTCATTCAAGCCGATGGCGGCACCCGAACCGCAGCCATTACCGGCGGCTGGGTTGCTTTGCGTATAGCGGTGAATGCTCTAATGGCCGATGGCACGCTGGAGCAAGATCCTGTGATTGGCCAAGTGGCTGCGGTGAGTTGTGGCGTGGTCGAAGGTGAGGCGCTGCTTGATCTCGCCTATGTTGAGGACTCGAATGCCGAGATGGACGCCAATTTTGTCATGACGGCCGATGGCCGAGTGGTGGAGTTGCAGGCTACAGCAGAGGATCAGGCGCTGCCATGGTCTCAGGTAGAAGCGCTCAAGAAGCTGGCAGACAAAGGGATTGCTGAATTGGCGGTGCTACAGATGGCTGCGTTATCCGCGTGAGGCGCCGGAACGCTATTCGTCAGTTGGTGATTGCCAGCAACAACCCAAAGAAACGCCAGGAGATCGCTGCCATGCTTGCCCAGCATGGCATTGCAGTGGTTTCGATCGAAGAGACCCGTAGCATCGAGGTGGTAGAAGATGGTGATAGCTTTGCCGTCAATGCGTCCAAAAAGGCTTCCGCCTTTGCCGAGGTCAACCAACTGCCCGCGCTAGCCGATGATTCTGGTCTCTGTGTGGCCGCTCTGAACGGTGCGCCGGGGATCTATTCTAGCCGTTATGCGGGAGTGGATGGCGACGATGCAGCCAACAATCACAAGCTGTTGCAGGCATTGGCAGGGGAGCGCAACCGTGCGGCATGGTTTTGCTGCCACATGCACCTCGCCTTTCCCGATGGTCGTGCGCCACACATTGCAGAGGGTCGGGTAGATGGTCATATCTTATCGAACCATGATGGTGTGAATGGCTTTGGCTACGACCCGCTTTTTTTCTGCCCTGAGTTGGATGTGAGTTTTGCTTGCGCCACGCCAGCGCAGAAGGCGCGGGTTTCGCATCGTGGCCGTGCCTTGCGTGCCCTAGCGAATCAGCTCCACGCTGCTTAGGCACCGTAAATAAATAACTCATCGGTTTTCACTTGTCTTTTGGCTTGCTTTCTTCGTTGTAAAAAGCCTTATATAGCAGTGCTATATGCCGCTTTTTCGCCTTGAAACCACCCAGAAATCCAGCGCGTAAACCAACGATTTATTTATTTACGATGCCTTAGCAGCTTCGTTTAACGCGTCGGATGCATTGCCGCCGCTGCCCGCGTTTGGCTACTTTTTTGGATGAGGTACGAACGCTTCATTCGGACTATTTTGCAGCTCCTGTGCCCGCTTTTGGCGACCCTGACCCTCGATTGTTGATCGTCGGATTAGCCCCTGGGATGCACGGGGCCAACCGTACCGGAAGACCGTTTACCGGTGATTACGCAGGGGTTTTGCTCTACAACACCCTGTTTCAATTGGGTGTGGCGAGTGATACGCAATCTATCTCTATGGATGATGGACTTACGCTGACGGGGGTGCGCATTACCAATGCGGTCAAATGTCTACCCCCCCAAAATAAACCAACGACTGCGGAAATCCGTTGCTGCAACGCGTTCCTGCGTGATGAAATTGCCGCGCTCTCAAGGCAATGCCGTCTGCTTGCATTGGGAGCTATTGCGCATCAAGCCATCCTGCGAAGCTATGGCTTGAAGCTATCCGCCTATCGCTTTGGTCATGGAACCGAGCATCGGTTGCCAGATGGTCGCATGCTCATCGATAGTTACCACTGCTCGCGCTACAACACCCAGACCCGTCGGCTGACCGAGCCCATGTTTATCGAAGTAATGCGCCGAGCACTTGCATGATCGTGCTGGCATGATCTCTACCGCGATCATCACCAACGGGCTGATCCAACAAGCGAGGGCATGGCAGCTGCACTCAGAGCTGACAGCTTGGTGCCCATCGCTGTTGCGTCGTCATCAACGCTGGTTTCATGCTAGTGCGCATAATCCTCTGTCGGCACTGGCGAGGCTGACGAATACCCCTGCCGCCCGTTTGTTGATGGAGAATAATGATGAACCCGGGCAGTGGTGGGTGGTATCGCCATGGCATGGGCAGACAATGCGGGATCGGGTGCGGCTACTGCCAGCCGCGATGTTGCCGTGGCAAGAGCAGGATGGGCGGTGGTTGCAGGAGCAGTTGCACCCCTTGCTTGATCCCCTAGCGATGGAACTCAAGGTGTTACCTGGTGGGAGTATGGTGATGCATTGTCGCACCCCTTTGGATGTTGCTCCCGCTCCGTTTCCGCAATTGGAACAAGATGGGCTGAGCAATCGCCACCCCGAAGGCAGCGATGGCGGCGCGTTGATGCGCCTGTTGGCTGAGATTGAGATGCTTCTACACCAGAACCCAGCGCCACACCGCAAAGATGTACCCGAAATTCATGGAATTTGGTTATGGGGACAATGGTTATCCATTGCCAACGACCCTATCTCGCCGTTGCATTTATCCGCCATGATTGGTGGCAATGTTGGGCCGCAGCTATTGCATGATGCCGACAATGCCAGGGTATTTATCGGGGAGGTTGAGGAGATGGGGGCGCTATTGCCTCGCGATGGCTTCGTGCCTAAGCGGGTGGTAGCGATCGGTGCAGACCATGCGATATGCTTTCATGGCAGGGGCTGGCGGTTGGGCGATCGCTCTCTGCATGCTCCAACCACCATGCCAACCGAAACCGAATTGTGGCGCCTTATCGGCGATTACCAGCCACAGGAATAATTCATAAATGGTAACGACTCAGCGCACTCCCGGTTTTCCTGATAGCGGCGTTGAAAAATGCGCATTTACAGTAGTAAACTCCGCTTTTTCGCCTTGCTATCAGGAAAACCGGAAGCAATCTGAGCAGTTACAGCCATTTTCGGGTGGGGTGCTGAGTAGTTACCATAAATGTGATTCGACCACGCCCGGTTTTCCCGATAGCGGCGCTGAAAAATGATCGTTTTCTTTGAAAACTTATGCATATTAATTTAGAATTCCATGCATCATTCATGGAGGAAATATGAGAACGACTTTAGATTTACCTGAAAGCTTACTTAATGAAGCAATGCATATTACACATACACGCACGAAAACGGCTGTAATTATCAGAGCATTGGAAGAGTTAGTAACAAAATCAAAGATATCTAACCTTAAACAGTATCGTGGAAAAATTAAATTAGATATAAACTTAGATGAAATCAGAGATCGTCATTAATGGGCGTATTGGTTGATACATTTATATGATTGAAAAATATAATAAAATCATGCGGTGTGGGCAGGTCTTGATTGGTACTATATGCCATAGCTTAAATGTATATTTTTCTAACTCCGCTATCGGGAAAACCGGGATGGCGCTGAGTTGTTACTCACCATGAAGCGTCCCCTCGCCCAACAACCCCTCCCCGATTTGCCACAGAAGGTGGGGGCATTGATCGGTTCGCGCCATCTGTCTGCTGGTGGAGTTGCTGCGCCCAACCATCTGCCGATGACACGGTTGGAGATGGATGCACTGGGCTGGGATGCTTGCGATGTGATTATTGTTACAGGCGATGCCTATGTGGATCACCCCAGCTTTGGTATGGCGGTGATTGGACGGGTACTGGAGGCGCAGGGGTTTCGTGTCGGCATCATTGCGCAGCCGGATTGGCGATCCGCCGAGCCCTTTCGTGCGTTGGGTTGTCCGCGGCTCTTTTTTGGCGTCACTGCTGGCAATATGGATTCGATGGTCAACCACTACACCTCTGAGCGTCGGATTCGTTCCAATGATTCCTATACCCCAGATGGTGCGGCAGGCAAGCGGCCTGATCGGGCAGCTACCGTCTATGCGCAGCGGTGCCGTGAGGCGTTTAAGGGCGTGGTGGTGGTACTTGGTGGCATTGAGGCATCGTTGCGTCGCATCGCGCAGTACGATTACTGGTCGGATAGTGTGCGCCGTTCGCTACTGCCGGATTCCAAGGCGGATCTGTTGGTGTTTGGCAATGGAGAACGCCAAATTATTGAGATTACCCAGCGGTTGGCGGCGGGTGAGTCGGTCAAGATGCTGACCAATATTCGAGGCACCGCCTTGATGTGCCATGCGGTTCCCGCAGGTTGGCATGAGATAGATTCCACCGAGCTTGATACCCCGGGTCGTTTGATTGATCACCCCGATCCTTACGCCGCTAGTGTGACCAAGGGCTGTGCTGCGGCGCCAGTCGAGTCTCCGCTGCCGCAATCGCCCACGCGCCCGATGTCGCGCCAATTCAATGCCGCCAATACCGTGATTCGCCTACCCTCATTCGAGGCGGTGAAGGGGGATCCTGTGCTCTACGCCCACGCCTCGCGGCTACTCCATTTGGAGACCAATCCCGGTAATGCGCGGGCGTTGGTACAACTGCATGGCACGCGCGAGGTGTGGTTGAATCCTCCCGTCTTGCCACTGGCTACCAATGAGATGGATGCGGTGTTTGGCCTGCCCTATTCGCGGGTGCCGCATCCAGTATATGGCCAACGCAATATACCTGCGTATGAGATGATTAAATATTCCGTCAACATCATGCGCGGCTGCTTTGGCGGCTGTTCGTTCTGCTCGATCACCGAGCACGAGGGGCGCATTATTCAGAGCCGGTCGGAGGAGTCGATTATCCAAGAGATTGGCAATATTCGGGACAAGACGCCAGATTTTTCTGGCACGATCTCGGATCTCGGAGGTCCGACTGCGAATATGTATCGGCTGGCCTGCGTCTCGCGCACCATCGAAGCCGCCTGCCGCAAGCCATCCTGCGTATTCCCCGATATATGCAAAAATCTCAATACGGATCACACACCGTTGATCCGGCTCTATCGGCGAGCGCGTTCGGTGCGTGGAATCAAGCGGGTGCTGATCGCCTCTGGCCTGCGGTATGATCTGGCGGTGCGTTCACCGGAATATATCGAGGAGTTGGCCACCCATCATGTGGGGGGCTATCTCAAGATCGCCCCTGAGCACACCGAGTCCGACCCACTGAGCAAGATGATGAAGCCGGGGATCGAAAGTTTTGAGCGCTTTCGTGCGATGTTTGCCGCAGCCTCGAAGAAAGCCGGTAAAAAGCAGTACCTTATTCCCTATTTTATTGCTGCCCACCCGGGAACAAGCGATGAGGATATGATAAACTTAGCACTGTGGCTCAAAGCTAACGATTTTAAGCCGGATCAGGTGCAAGCCTTTTTACCCTCCCCAATGGCCTCGGCCTCGGCGATGTACCACTCAGGAAGGAATCCGCTACGCAAGGTTGGTCGGAGTAGTGAGGTGGTATTGGTTCCCAAACGAAAAAAACAGCGCGAGTTGCATAAGGCGCTGCTGCGTTATCATGATCCGGCCAACTGGGGTCTGCTGCGCACGGCATTGATCAAGATGGGGCGTCTGGAGTTGATCGGTTCGGGGGAGGGGTGTCTGGTGCCGGTAGAGCGATGGGCGAAGCGTGGTGCTTCCAAGCCGAAATCGCGCTACAGTAGGAATAGGGTAAGACGGTGAAAAGGCGCGGGCGCTATGGTTGGCCTCTTTGCATCGGCGGCTGCGGCGCGCAGAGTGGGGATGATGGGATCATATCTGGGGAGGTAATATAAGTATGCATTTCCGCAATCTTAATGTGCAACAGAAGATTTTACTGCCGATGGCGTTGGCGCTGTTGATGGTGGTGCTGTTGTCGGGTGTTTTTCTGGAGCGCATCAAAGAGGAACATGCGGTGATTGAACGAATTCAGCACAGCGAGCGTCTCCTCAATGCATTGCGCCAATTGCGCGAGGATCTGCTCAATATTGAGACCGGTGAGCGAGGTTTTCTTCTCACTGGCAAACTCTCTTTCCTTGAGCCATATCAGATGGGAAGGGAACATTTTCGTTTGGATCTAGAGGATGCACGCAGGAAGATGGTTGGACGCCCCCATTTGCTGGAGTCTCTGCATCAGATTAAGAGTATCTCGAACCAACTTTTTTTCTCGGTGATGGATCCGTTGGTGTTGTTGCGTAAGCAAGCTGCAATTGCTGTTGATCCTGCGGCGGCGGATCGTGCGCTGCAGCAGGCGACCAAACGGGTTTCCGTTGGTGTCGGCAAGGGTATGATGGATCAGATGCGGGCGCTGTTTGTACGCATGATTGAGATCGAAACCACCCATCTGCGCCAATACCAAGAAGCCTCGATGCAATCGAGCTCGTTGACTATATGGCTGTTGGTGGGCGCGCTGATCGCGGCAATGTTGATGTTAATTTTGGTTGGCTGGCTCACCGCGCGCAAGATCAGTCAACCGTTGCAGCAGTTAACGAAGGCAGCAGATGCTATTGCCCAAGGGAACCATGGTTACACCATTGATGCGATTGAGTCGGGTGATGAAATTGGCGAATTGCACTTGGCGATTGAACGCATGCGCGGTAATTTGGCGCTCACGGTGCAACGATTGGAGTCGGAAAACTGGTTGCAGGATCAAGTGGGAATGGCAGCGGTATCGCTGCAAGGGCTGATGGATCAAGATACCCTGACGAGTAAGGCACTTGATGTAAGTATGGCAAAGATTGGTGCGGTGTGTGGCTGTTTCTATGTATTGCCAGCCAACCAGCGCCGTGAAGATTTTGAACTGGTGGCGAGCAGGGATTGTGCTGAAGGGCTTGCTACCAGCCGCAAGGTTAATGATGGGATTCTCGGACACTGCCAGCAAGATTATAGTGTACGCGTGCTGGCCTCCGTGCCCAAGGACTACCTCAAGGTGCGTTCCGCGCTGATCTCTGGCGCTGCGCCCCATGTGGTGATTGTCCCTATCGCCTACGAGGGTTCTCTGTTGGGGGTGATGGAGATGGCCACCTTGCAGCCGGTCACGGAGATACAGCAGCAGCTGCTGCAACAGGTGGCTCAGCGAGTGGGAGTGGCGCTGTACAGTGTCCATTTCACCATGCGGATTGAGGATCTGTTGCAGGAGGCGGATCTCTATCGGGTGGACCTAGAGGAGAAGGCGGCTGAGCTTGAGCAGATCAGTCGCTATAAGTCCCAGTTTTTGGCCTCGATGAGCCATGAAATTCGCACGCCGATGAATGCCATTCTTGGTATGGGCGAGCTGCTGGAGGAGTCTGCGCTTAATTATGAGCAGCAGGAGTATGTGACGATTCTGCAGAGATCCGGCAATGGGCTGTTGAGAATCATCAATGATATTCTCGATATATCCAAAATCGAAGCGGGAGAGATGGAGTTGGAGAATCAGCCGTTTGATCTGCGAATGATGGTAGAACACAGTGGAGAAACCTTAGCGGGACAGGCACATAAAAAGTCCCTTGAGCTTCTAACCCATGTTGATGCAAAGGTGTCTGCTCTTGTTGCTGGTGATGAGGGGAGACTGCAACAGGTATTGATTAATTTGCTCAATAACGCGGTGAAATTTACCGACCAGGGTGAGGTCTCGCTCCATCTGCATGTGTTGGATGGCGATATGCAGGGAGGCGATGCGATGCAGACCTTTTTGTTTGAGGTTGAGGATAGCGGTATCGGTATTGCTGCCGATAAGCAGGCACATATTTTTGAATCCTTCACCCAGGCAGATAGTTCGATGACGCGCCGTTTTGGCGGCACCGGGCTCGGGCTCGCCATCTCACGCCAATTGGTGGCGCAGATGGGCGGAAAGCTCACCGTAAAGAGTACGCTTGGTGCAGGCAGTTGCTTTATGTTTACCCTTGCGCTGCCCATTGTCGAAGCGACCGAAGTGGCCACACCGATTTCGATGGATGGCAGTGTGATGATGGTGGTGGATGACAATGCCCATTGTCGTCAGGAGTTGCGATATATTCTGATGCAGTGGGGGGTTGAGGTGCTGGAGGCGGAGAGTGGGACGGCTGCGTTGACGATCCTTGCGGAGCGTGATGATGCGGCAGTGCCACTGGATTTGGTGTTGATTGATTGCGATATGCCGGAGATGGACGGTTTTGCGCTTACTGAGAAGTTGCAGGCGTGTTTTCCACAGATGTGTGAGCTGCTATTTATGTTGACCACCGATAAAGCCAATGAATATAAGCGGCGCTCACAGCAGTTGAAGGTGGATCTTTTTCTGGCCAAGCCGATCAAACAATCGGCATTGCATAATTTAATGCTGAAGCTGTTGCAGTCGCGTGATGGGCAGGGGGGAAAGGTTCGGCAACGGGGGGTGAGACAGGAATTGCGTGCTAGCGCGATCATTGAAACCCTACCCACATTGAAACTATTAATCGCAGAGGACGATCTTACCAATCAAGTGCTGATATCGAAGGTGATGGAGCATTGGGGGATGGTGTTTGAGATCGTTGATAATGGTCAGGATGCGGTAGTGGTAGCGCAGCATCAGCATTTTGATGCCATCCTAATGGATGTGAATATGCCAAAACTCGATGGTATTGAGGCGACTCGGCAGATTCGTGCCCATGAGAAACAATTTGCAACGCAAGCGAACATAGAGCGTGGCAATGCGACGGGTCATGTGCCGATTATTGCGCTTACTGCACTCGCATTTCCTGAGGATGAGCGTAAGTGCTTGGATGCCGGCATGGATGCTTTTCTGACCAAGCCGATTCGTCAGCAGTCGCTGGCAAGTCTGTTGCAAACCATGATCACGAACGGATTGATTGTGCCATCTGCAGAGGAGAAAGTAGCGGAGCTGCCGCTATTTGAATCGCAGGCGGCACTGGCGCATAACGATGGTGATGCGGTGTTGTTGGGGCTACTGATCACCTCCCTGTGCCAAGATCTTCCTGTGCAGATGGAGGCACTGGCGCAAGCGGTAGCAGACGAGGATAGTGAGCGAGTTTGGCAGGCGGCACATAAGATGAAAGGGTCGCTGGGCAACTTGGGGCAAAACCGGGTGGCGCAGGCGGCCTTGGCATTGGAGCGGACGGGACGGGAAGGCGCGATGAAGCAGTGCCACGATCAGTTTCTGCATCTACGGTTGATGGTGGATAAATTGCTGGATGAGCTTGCCGAACAACAGACCGGTAAAGGCATGGTAACAATATGATATTACAAACTGTTCTCATCGCGGATGACGACAGCACTGCTCGGCTGCGGCTAAGCCATTTTTTGACTGAATTCGGCTATCGGGTGGAAGCATGCCTCGATGGCAACGCGGTGTGGGAGAAGATCTGTGCCGAGGATGCACCGAAGCTGCTGATTCTGGACTGGATGATGCCGGGCTTGAACGGGCTGGAGCTTTGTCGCCGTCTGCGCCAACGCGAACAGGAGCAGGGGGACGGTGATTATCACTACATCCTGCTATTGACTGCGCGCAACGAAACCGGTGATCTGATCGAAGGGATGAATGCGGGTGCGGATGATTATCTGACCAAGCCGTTCAATAAAGGGGAGTTGCGGGTACGCCTGCGTGCTGGGCGGCGAATTTTGGAGTTGCAGCAACAGCTGCTCGAAGCGCGGGATAGATTTGAAAAAGCGGCCAATACGGATCCCCTTACCGGAGCCAATAATCGTGGTTCGATTGAGCGACTACTGAATGCAGAGTTGGATCGTGCTCGCCGCAATGGTCAGCCGTTGGCGGTAGTGATGCTCGACATCGATTTTTTCAAAAAGGTCAATGATACCTTTGGTCATTTGGCTGGTGATGAGGTGCTGCGTGAAACCGTACGCCGCCTGCAAGCAGAGCTGCGCATCTATGATCACCTTGGTCGTTACGGTGGCGAAGAGTTTCTGCTCATATTCCCTGGCGATAATGTGGAAGGGGCGAGGGGGTTGGCCGAGCGGCTGCGTCAGGCGATCGCGAACGCTCCGGTCAACACCTCTGCGGGCTTGATTGAGACCCGTGTTAGTGTCGGTGTTTGTGTGGTTCCTGAGGGGAATAGTCAAAATGTGGAGGCATTGGTTGGTCAGGCGGATGTCATGCTCTACCAAGCCAAAGATGGTGGCCGTAATCGGGTGGAGTTGACGATTGCTGCCACCGAGTAATTTGTATTGAAAAACCTTAATTCGGAGCAGTGGGAGTCGCTGTGCGATGGCTGTGGGCGTTGCTGTATGTGCAAGTTTGAGGATTGCGATAGCGGTGAGATGCTCTACACCGACATCGCCTGCGCCTTGTTCGATGAACAGGCGTGCCGTTGTCGCGATTACGCGCAACGCCAGCACAAAGTGGCCGACTGCCTGGATATTCGCCACCTCGCTGATGACCAGTTTCGTTGGCTTCCAGCCAGCTGTAGTTACCGTTTGCTTCATGAGGGGAAGGCGTTACCGCAGTGGCATCCATTGATGGGGGGTGATCTCCAAGCGGTGCATCGAGAAGGGGTTTCGGTTCGTGGTAAGGTGTTCGCTAGCAGCGAAGGAATGGATGAGGCGGAGGTGGTTTCCCACATTATCACCCCCTGTTAGCGAGCTCGGTCATAGAGTGTCATATTGACCTACATCGCCAAATAGGTGATATTTCGCTTATGTTGGGGGACGGTTCTAGCCATGCAGATGGTGTCACGATCACGCGCGATGCAGCGCAGCGGATGATGCGCTTCGCATTGGAGTCGAATCTCTCCTCGCAACAGCTGATTCACGGCAACATCCATTGCGACGATCAGCACTGCATTGATGGTGCGGATGCGCCGGATCGTCCGAAGTCGAGTGCTGGGAACGCTTGTGGTTATGGTGTTTGGTGGGCACATGCGGGGATTGACCATTCCGTGCTGATGCGGCAAGTAGTTGCGTTCCAACGCACTCTAGTTACCGCGCCATCAATCAACATTTTACTCAACCTGGCAACCAAGGGACGGCTGGATCTTACTGCATTCCGTTATGATGCCATGGAGTCTGAGCCGATGATCCCCCTCGCTGTCGCGTTGGTTGAAGCGCCAGTCACTAAGCAAGGATAGCATTGATGCGTATTTGTCATATCGGAATGAATCATAAAAGCACCCCCTTAGAGCTGCGTGAGCGCTTGGCGGTGCCCGCAGATAGAATCACGGAGACGCTGCACGCGCTACTGGCACATGAGCCCATTCGCGAGGCGGCGCTGCTCTCCACCTGCAACCGTGTTGAGATCACCTTGGTGACCCACAACCCTGAGGAGGCGATCGCGGTTGCGCATCGGTGGTTTGCTGCCAAGGCCGGGATAGAACTCGATGCGATACTGCCTCACCTCTACGCCCACACCACTGAGGATGCGGTACTACACCTGTTTCGCGTCGCCTCGGGGTTGGATTCGCTGGTGCTGGGTGAGCCGCAGATTCTAGGTCAGGTCAAGGCATCGTATGAGCACGCCTTGGCGGCGGAGAGCGCCGGGCACATCCTCCACCGCCTCTACCAATCCACTTTCTCGGCTGCCAAGCGGGCGCGTAGCGAGACCTCGATTGGCCGGCAGTCGGTCAATGTTTCCTCCTGCGCGGTGGAATTGGCCAAAAGCATCTTTGGTGATCTCAACGACAAAACCATCATGTTGCTTGGTGCCGGTGAGATGGCCGAGCTCGCTGCTCGTCACCTGTTTGCCAATGGCTGCAAGAATATCATGGTTGCCAACCGTACCTTGGCGCGGGCGGAGACGCTGGCCGCTGAATTTTCCGGCCACGCCATGACCATGAAGAGTCTACCGGACTTTCTTGACGCTGCTGATGTGGTGATCTCGAGCACCAGTGCCACCAACTATGTGCTGATGCCGGACATGATTAATCAGGCACTGGATAAGCGTGGTGGCGATCCGATGTTGCTGCTTGATATCGCGGTGCCACGCGATATTGATCCCCGCATTGATCGGATCGATGGGGCGTATCTGTTCGATGTTGATGATCTGCAACAGGTAGTTGATGGCAATCGCAGCCAGCGCGAACAGGAGTCGTTGGTAGCGCTGGAGCTGCTTAAAGAGGAGTCGGCACATTTTCTGCACTGGTTGAAATCGCTTGAATCGGTACCGTTGATTCGCGCCATTCAGCAGATCACTGATACTGCCCGCCATGAGGAGTTGGCTCGGGCACAGCACTATCTTAAGGGGTTTGATGCTGAGCAGTTGAAGGCGGTGGAGCGTTTTAGCCAGTCACTCACCAAGCGTCTGTTGCACCCTACCATGAGCGCACTCAAGCATCTGCCGGAGGATATTGAGGGCGATATGCTGATGGGTGCGGCGCATATTCTGTTCGGTACCAAATCGTGCAAACTTGGCTTACAAGCGAGCAAAGAACACCCAAGAGACAAAATACATGCACGCACAACTGGATGAAATCCTTCGTCGCTACCGTGAGCTGACGACCCAACTTGCCGATCCCAGCGTTACCTCCAATGCCAAAAAATACACCGAGATCTCGCGTGAGTATTCACATCTTGGGCCGGTGGTGGATGCCATTAATAGCCTGTATGCGCTTGAATCGGAGTTAAGTGGCAATCAGGAGTTATTAGAGGATGCCGAGTGCGACCCCGAACTGCGCGAGCTGGCGGCGAGCGAGGTGGGCGATCTAAAAAGCACGATTACTGCACAAAAACGGTCGCTTACTTTGCTATTGCTGCCGAAAGACCCGAACGATGATCGCAATGTGATTCTCGAAATTCGCGCCGGTACGGGGGGCGATGAGGCCGCACTTTTTGCCTCCGATCTGTTCCGCATGTACAGCCGCTTTGCCGAGCGTCGTGGCTTCCGCCGCGAGATCCTCTCTGCCAGTGAAACGGGGATCGGTGGTTATAAAGAGATTGTGGCGCAGATCAGCGGCGTTGGTGCCTTTGCCTGCTTTAAGTTTGAGTCTGGTGTTCACCGCGTGCAGCGGGTACCAAGCACCGAGACCCAGGGGCGAATTCACACCTCGGCCTGCACGGTGGCGATCCTGCCGGAGGCAGATGAGGTGGAGACCAACATCAAGTCCGAAGAGCTGCGCATCGATGTTTACCGTGCGTCTGGTCCGGGTGGCCAGTGCGTCAACACCACCGATTCGGCGGTGCGCATCACCCATCTGCCGACCAAGATTGTCGTCATCTGTCAGGATGAGAAGAGTCAGCATAAAAATAGAGCTAAGGCAATGAAGGTGTTGCAAGCGCGCTTGCTCGATAAGTTGCAACAAGAGGCGCACGATATTCGTGCTGAGGAGCGTCGCGGCATGATTGGCAGCGGCGACCGTTCTGAGCGTATCCGCACCTACAACTACCCGCAGGGGCGGATTACCGATCACCGCATCAACCTCACACTCTACAAGCTTGAGCAGATTTTGGGCGGTGATATGGAGGAGTTGATTCAGTCCCTATTAAGCCACCATCAGGCAGCATTGATGGGCGGGGAGGCGGCTGCCTGACCCTGCCACATCAGGGCGCAGCAATCACCATTCGCCAACGGCTATTTGCGGCCACCACCCGGTTACGCGATGCGGGTTGTGACAGCGCTGCACTGGATGCACGACTCCTGCTTCAACAGATTACCGGACTCGACCATAGCGGGCTGATTATGCAGATGGATGATCTGTTAGCAGCCAGCCAGATCGTCACCTTCGAGGCGATGGTGGTGCGCCGCTGTCAGCGTGAGCCACTGGCGTACATCGTCGGCCAGCGTGCGTTCTGGAACCATTCATTTCACACCGACCCGCGCGCGCTAATCCCTAGGCCAGAGACTGAGCATCTGATCGAAGCGGTGCTGGCGCATTTCCCCAACCACGATCAGGCGTTGCAGTTCTGCGATGTCGCTACTGGCAGCGGTTGCATCGCGATCTCGCTGGCACTGGAGTACCCCCAAGCGAGGCTGGTAGCGACCGATCTCTCCCCAGCAGCTCTGGCGCTAGCACGGGAGAATGCGGAGCTTTTGGGAGTGGCAGCGCGGGTCGATCTGCGCTGCGGCGATCTGTTTGCCCCACTGACGGGGGAGTATTTTGATGCCATCATCAGCAACCCCCCCTATGTCGCGGCGCAAGAGATGGCGGCGTTAGCACCGGAACTTGCCTTTGAGCCCCAGATGGCATTGACCGACCACGACGATGGCTTAACCCTGCTTCGCCGTTTGCTTGCCGACGCGGGTGATTATCTGAAACCCGGGGGCTACCTCATGGTCGAAACCGGCAGCTGTGGCCTACCGCAGCCCAGCGCCTCCATCCAATTAGTCGAAGCGATTCACGACCTTGCAGGCCTGCAGCGCGTCGGCGTCTATCGTTTGGTAAATCGTAATGTCTCAGATTGCTTCTAATTTCTCTGATAGCAAGGCGAAAAATCGGAGTTTACTACTGTAAATGAGCATTTTTCAGTGCGGCCGGGCAAGGTCGTCTGTTCTCGCGGGTGAAAATACCCAAATATCAAGCCTGACTCAGATTTTCGCTTTTCTCAAACTGAGGATGCGTGCAGATGGATACCGAGACCATTGATGATTTTATTTACAGTTTCAAACCTTGGCTTTGCGCCAGGCGTTAATGTCTTGTACAGGCTGGCTCTACCCAGTCCAGTGGCTGCGGCAAGTTCGCTCATGCCTTTAGCTCTGGCGATATTGGCAAGGGCAGTAAGCAACACATCTTGATCGTTTTCTTCCATTGCTGCATTCAGATACTCAGCAATCAGTTCGGGGTTATCCAGATATTCACTGGCATCCCATCTACTCAACATTGAATCTTCCATTTCGCCACCTTATGTTTGAATTTCTTTCGCCAGTGCCTTGGCTTTTTCAATGTCACGCTGCTGCGAGCTTTTATTACCGGCACATAGCACAACAATCAACACTTCACCTCGCGATTGCACATAAACCCTATAGCCGGGGCCGTAATGAATGCGGAGCTCGCTGATGCCATCACCAACAGGCTCGGCATCACCAAAATGACCCGATGCCAGACGATCCAGTCGAATCATGATCTTGGCCTTAGCGCGCTGATCGCGCAGCGAACCCATGTACTTTTGAAACATAGCACTCTTTTTAATCTCGATCATGCCGTGTATTGTATCTGCATAGAGACACAAATCAATCAATTTTGGAAATCGGGGACAGGGAAATCGGGGACAGCAGGAAATCGGGGACAGTATATTCATTTACCCTCCGCGCATTTTCTTCCCTGCTTTAATGGCCTCAAAACCTTGCCCAGCTTCGACTCGAGTTGATCCACAAAAGAGTCATCACCCAATGGGCGACCGGTTTTGCTATACATCCTTAAAGCATGCATCGTTGCATCATCCAGATCACTTTCCAAATATGCCTGCCAGCTTGCCACCCGATCCAGCATGGGAGAAACCTTGACCAGTTTATCGTCCCGCCCAGCCAGATGGGCTCTGGCACTGCTCCAAGTATACTCCTCCGCTAGAGTCACCATACCGGCATGAACAGGATTCAACTCCACATAGCGAA
>JAUZRF010000091.1 GCA_030950645.1 Mariprofundales bacterium | reverse complement strand
TAGAAACGCTACACCATCAGTAAAAAAGATGGCGCAGAGATTCCCCATGAATTAAATTTGTGCGTGGATACTTTAAAACACTGCCCCTACAAGTCAATTTCGCACCGCCCCATGCACAAGTGCCGTTAGCGTTCAATTCATTGGCGCAGCCATACCATGATTTTCTGCCAATCGCACCACCTCGCCATTGATCCCATCGACCGCGCTGGCTCTACCCGATTCCACATGCTGGTTTTCGCCTCACCCAAGCTTTTCTGGGTCGTAACTACTCAGCGCCCTACCAGAAAATGGCTGTAACTGCTAAGATTGCTTCCAGTTTTTCTGATAGCAAAGCGAAAAAGCGGAGTTTACTACTGTAAATGAGCATTTTTCAACGCCGCTATCGGGAAAACCGGGAGTGAGCTGAGTAGTTACTCTGGATCAATCCGAACGCAACGCCGCTAAGCAATCGCTACCCACACGGTGCTAAACCGATCGCCTCACCACGCAACCCCCGCACCAAGGCATCGGCATCCATCGCCTGTTTGCCTTCGGGTTGCAGTTGTAAAGGGCGATAACAGGAGTCCTCACCGCAGCCAATAAACATCTGACCATCAACCAACGCGCTCGCACCCGGCTGCAACCACGGATGAGAAGCACTAACCACCTCACCAGACAGTATTTTGAGCCATTTCCCCGCCATTGCGCCACCCGTTACCCGGCTCCGTGCACCCGGCTTCGGCGCAAAACAGCGCACCAATCGCGCCACTATCTCCGCAGGTTGCCGCCAATCAATGATGCGTTCACCACGCGCCAATTTGGATGCATAGCAGGTCTGGGAATGCTCTTGCGGCCGAGGAATGCACGATCCACCAGCAATCGTAGCCAGCTGTTCCACCAGCAGACTCGCCCCCATCTGCGCCAGCTCCTGCCACAGATCGCCACCACAGCGCATACCAATCACCACCCGCCGCGTGGCATAGACTGGGCCTGTATCAAGTCCGGATTCCATCTGCATCAAGCAGACTCCAGTCTCGGTATCGCCCGCCAACAGCGCCCGCTCAATCGGTGCCGCCCCCCGCCAGCGCGGCAGCAGCGAAGCGTGGACATTGATCGGTGCCACCGTAGCGGCCTCAAGCCAGCTATCGGGCAATATCATCCCAAAGGCGACCACCACCAATAGATCAGGCTGCCTGCTCCGCAACCACGACAGCGCCGCATCATCGCCGCGCAACCGCTCCGGAGTGATCACATCGATCCCGGCAGCCAGCGCAGTCCGCTTCACCGGCGATGGTGTCAGTTTCATGCCACGACCGCTGCGTCGATCCGGTTGGCTCACCACACCGACCACCTCAACCCCATCCATCTGCAACAATCCATCGAGACAGTTGCACGAGAAATCCGGGGTGCCCGCAAACACAACTCGCAGCGTCATGATGCTTCGCGCAACGCCTGTTTCTTCAGTTTACGCTTAAGCATACGCCGTCGAAGGGGGTTGAGCAGGTCAATGAACAGCTTGCCATCAAGATGGTCAAACTCATGCTGCAACGCCGTCGCCATAAGTCCGTCATAATCCGCCTGATGCCAGTCGGCCTCAAGATCCTGCCACCGAAGCCGCACCGCCACAGGACGCACCACTTCGACATAGGTCTCAGGAATCGAGAGACACCCCTCCTCAAAGGAGCGCGTTTCGTCACTCAACCATAAAAACTGCGGATTGACCCAAACATGGAGGTCGCGCTCCGCACCATCCTCCCGCCAGGCGGTATCGGTCACCACAATACAACGCGACACCCCAATCTGCGGTGCAGCCAGACCAACACCGGGGGCATCGTACATGGTCTCCGCCAAATCCTGAGCCAATTGGCGCGCATCCTCTGCGGTGGGATCTTCAATGGGCACACACCTCTGGCGCAATGCTGGATCAGGATAGGTGACGATGGGTCGAATAGCCATGCGCCAATGCTAAAGACAACTGGCCGACGATTCACCCCTGCACTAGCATGCGCCACTATGTACGAATGGATCAAAGCATTTCATGTGATTGCCATGGTGGCTTGGTTTGCCGGCCTTTTCTACCTGCCACGGCTCTTTGTTTACCACACCAAGCACTTAGATGACGCAGTAGGTGCGCAGTTCTGCATCATGGAACGCAAGCTGATCCGCTTCATCATGGGGCCGGCGATGGTGCTCACGGTGGTACTGGGAATCACCATGGCAGTGATAAACTGGGACTATCTGCAAAGCCAGGGCTGGTTTCACGCCAAAATGGCAATAGTGCTGCTACTGATCGGCTTCCACCTCCACAGTGGCCGCATGGTGGCGCAATTTGCCAACCAGTCGCAAAATAGAAGCGAGCGCTTCTTCCGTCTCTACAATGAGATCCCCACCATTGGTCTAGTGCTGGTGGTGATTCTGGTAATCGTCAGACCATTCTAACGACCCCTGCACCAATGTCGTTGAGCGCCACCACAACCGAAATCAAACCGATCCCATTCTTCAAGGCGTTGGCTGATCCCATTCGGCTACGCATCGTCCACCTGCTCACCCTGCGCCCAGAGCTCTGCGTCTGCCACCTCACCGAAATCCTCACCCTGCCGCAAAGCAGCATCTCCCGCCATCTGGCCACGCTGCGCAATAGCGGCATCGTCCTCACCCGCAAGGACGGGCTTTGGGTACACTACCGGCTGGCGATTGGTGAGGGCAGCCCGTATATCGGCATCATTCGCGAGGTCACCAAGCTAGCTGAAATCGAGCCACAATTGGCTGAAGATGCGGCGAGACTTCCGGAATCAACATGCTGATTTTACGGTTGAAGGCGGGTCTGTAGCAGAAACAAAAACCTCTCACCCCCTTCTTGTGCAGCAAACTCACGGCAGCATCGCATCCATCGTCGGCACAAACTGGATCTCCGTCTGTGCGGGCATGATGACTTCTTGCGTTGGAATTTCTTCTGGAGCAGTTACGGGATGTTTTCAATGGGTGCTAAGTAGTTACCAATTGTGTTGTGTGCGTTGTGTTGCAATCAATCGCCGCTCATGAGGAAGAATCGCGGCTAAAGCCGATCCTACTGCCTCCGCCATTTCCTACCCATCATCGACCACCGCCTTATGGTTGACTATATCCGCATAAACGGATACTGTTCGCCACCAAGGAGAATAAACCATGTCCTCACCCCATCCGTCCCCCGCTCCATTGGGCATTTTCGCCCGTTATCTCACCATCTGGGTCTTGCTTTGTATTGTGGCAGGCATTGGCCTAGGCAACCTCACCCCCACGCTATTTCACACCTTAGGCAGCCTGGAAATAGCCCATATCAACCTGCCGGTAGCACTGCTGGTGTGGGCGATGATCTTGCCAATGCTGCTCAAAATCGATTACTCCACTCTGCACGAGGTATGGGATCACCGCCGTGGTGTCGGCGTTACCCTAGCAATCAACTGGCTGGTTAAACCGTTCTCGATGGCGCTGCTGGGCTGTCTCTTTCTGCGGCTGCTCTTTAGTAATGAGATCAACCCCGATGGCTTCAACTGGCTCGACCCAGCAAAAATCGATTCCTATATCGCCGGCCTAATCCTGCTTGCCGCCGCTCCCTGCACTGCGATGGTGTTCGTCTGGTCGCGGCTGGTGGATGGCCACCCCCAATTCACCCTGTCGCAGGTAGCACTCAACGATGTCATCATGATCTTCGCCTTCGCTCCTATCGTCGGCCTGCTGCTAGGAATCGCATCAATCACCGTACCATGGGATACACTATTTCTGTCGGTGATGCTCTACATCGTCATCCCGGTGGCGGTGGCCTACGGCTTGCGCAAAGTTCTGATAGAACGGGGTAAACTAAATTCTGTACTGCATGCAATGGATCCAATATCGATGGGCGCACTGCTGGCCACCGTGGTGTTACTGTTCGGTTTTCAAGGTGAGCAGATCACACGCCAACCGCTGGTGATCCTGCTGCTGGCGATTCCGATCACCATTCAGGTCTACTTCAACTCCATGCTCGCCTACTGGCTCAACCGTAAACTGGGGGTGGCGCACTGCGTCGCCGGCCCCTCAGCCCTAATCGGCGCCTCCAACTTCTTCGAATTGGCGGTCGCCACCTCCATCGCCCTATTCGGCTTTGAATCGGGGGCGGCACTGGCCACCGTGGTCGGTGTGCTGGTCGAGGTACCGGTGATGTTATCCGTGGTAGCGATCGTCAATCGCAGCAAGGGGTGGTATGAATCAGCCATTCCCAATCATTCCTCCACGGTAACTACTGATCCCCTCGCAAAAAGTCAGGATGTCGATTTTCATGGGGTCTTCAAACCCTTCCGCAGGTCATAAACATCGATTCTGGGGCAAATGGTGAGCTCATTTTTCCATCGATGTGAAAAGTTCGGGAACATCTCGACTTTTTGCGAGGGCATCA
>JAUZRF010000090.1 GCA_030950645.1 Mariprofundales bacterium | reverse complement strand
TCAAATGTCATCTAACTTGTATGGTACAGATCATGCAACACACTGATATATCCATTATCGAACAATTTTTTGCGGCCAGAAAATTCGGTGATAATGAAGCAGCGGAATCATTGCTGAAGGGATTGTCACCAGAAATAAGAGCATCCATTGAAGTGTACCTTCCGGGGCGTTGCACATCCGATTGTCCGCCTGTAGTTGCGGCTTGGGATGCGTTTTATAAGAGCAAATGGTCTGAGTCTCTGAGCTTGTTTACATCGGCGCTATCGGATGAGCCGTGGCAGGCTCTTGCCGCTTTGGGAATAGGACGGATCGCCACCAGATGGGGTGAATGGGCAGTAGCTCGCCAATGGTTATTGTACGCTATACTGGAATCCAGAGGTAAATATAATGATTTTTTACTCATGCAGTGCCACGGTGCAATGGGTGAGTTGATGCTGAGAACCCAGTATTATCATGAATCACTACAGCATATGCAGTTGGCTTACGCATTATGTGCTGTTGGGCATCCTCAACGCCAGCGCCAATACAGTTATATAGGCATGCCGTTGGCTCGGCTCGGTAAATGCCAGATTGCTGAGGGATATTATATGAGCGCTTATTATCTTGCTATAGATCAGCATGATAGCATAAGCGCAATGCACGCTCTATCCAGACGCGCGGCATTGGTATTGTATGATTATGATGTGGATCTGGACGATGTTGAAAAGTCATTATTTTCCTTGAGTCAGGATATTGATTTAAAGCAATATGGCTCTCGAATCCCTTTGGATTATTTTAATGTTGTCTCATTCTGGTCGCAGTGGAAACATACCGATAATAAGGACATCACCTTGATTGAAAATCTATTCGGAGGTGCTCCTTGGGAATCGCGTGTGATCGCTGCAGTTTGTGGCTCCTCCTGCATTGATCCACAGCTTAATTTTCCACCAGTCACTTCTGATTTTAACCCGATACACTTGCGAAACATCGTTATTGAAGACACCTGTATTGTGGATAAAGTAGAAACAGCAGCGCAGCTTCAAAACTGCTTGAAGACATTCTTTATTTAATTTCGCCGACTTAGGCGCTCCCTTAGCAGACCCAGACGCAGGTGAATCGTGAGTAATATCATCTTGTCTGCAGCATGGGGTCTCACCTTTCGGGGTCGCCATCCCATGTTCGTCTTTTAAGTCCATGTAACTGCTCAGCTCACTTCCGGTTTTCCCGATAGCGGTGTTGAAAAATGCTGGATTTCCCTCTTGATTTATCGGTTGTCTTCTATTTGAACATATCAACACAAGCTTGTGAACACATTCTTGTGATTTGGGCTTTCTATCATTCGCATATTGGCACAACACCGGATCGCATGAAACCATGGTTCTATGTGAATCTCATCATCGGATGGATAATACATACTCTAAGGAGGTATTCTTATGTTCGCATTTTTAGCAGCAAGCTCAGCATGGCAGTGGATTGCCAATATCGGCTCCAGTGTGCTGCTTACCTTAGCGTTAAGCCCTGAGCCAGATCCATACGCGAATTTGGGCATGGTTTGTATCGCACTTGTATTAGTTTATGCGTTGTATCAGTTATTTGTACAGGTTCGCCGCTTGATTATTGTCCTGCGCAAACAACGGGAGGTGTGATATGGGTGCACTGATAAGTGGAATCTTTGTCAAGGTAGGCTTGTTTGCTGCTGGGTTGGCCAGTCTTGCTATAACCATTAGATGGCTGCTGCCAACAGCGCCAGTGTTAACGCTATGTCTTGTTATATTGTGTGTGACAATTGCTCTGGTGGCGATTGCGGTGGATCGATTAAAAGCCAGACAGCATAAGCGTGACATGGCTTTGGCTCTGATCCAGGCTCAGCAGGCGCAGGCCCAAGTCCAGGTGAAATCATGAGTAATATCACCTTGCCTACAGAGATTGCGCCCATGAATATTGCATTAGCAGCCATTCCACAAGATGCAGCAGCCCCCATTCAAGCGACGGCAAGGTTTTATCAATACTGGGCAATGCGATTGTGTTTACTTGCGCTGCTTTTCGCCATGACTGTGCTTTATATCAAACCGCTGGCAGTGGCGCCGATGCCGGATTATGTTGAATCGGCACGCGTTCTACAGGTTATCGTCACGCCGCTCATGCAGGATCTGCATGAGCGTGATCTCAAAGCGCTAGCAGCATTGAGGCAAGCCAATCAGCAAGACTTTGCCGAGTGGCACCGCCATGTTCCCGCGTTTGTAGATGAGCTCACCGGCCTTGTCCGTGAGTTGGATCTGGCCGGAACAATGGTTTGGGACGGCAAGGATGTTGCCGGTATGGCGGTTCAGATGCGATTTCATGAGATGGTTGTTTCACCTTGGCTGATGCAGCACAGATTCGAATCCAACATGGAAGCATTTCGCAGCCAGGTCGAGGCCAACAGTCAGGACTTTCAGCGTGATCTTGGCAAACAATTATTAGACACATCCATACCTCCGCTACTACTTACCACCTTAAGGCAGCGTCTGCACGCGATTCAGGTGCAGGAATTAGAACTTTCCGGTCAATTGGCCGTGAAATCAGCACTGGCACCAATGATCAGTACCCTGATTGCTTCGTTGGCACAGACTGTTGCCACCCGAATTATTGTCAGACTACCCGCCCAGCTTGTCCCTTCACTGCTGTTGAAGGCAACAAAAGTAAACATTCTTAGCGGATTGTTATTCATCGGTGTTGATATTGCACTTTCCGATATGGTCAAGAAGAACATGACGGATACGATTTATGCGCAAATGCAGCAGGCCAAAACGACTCTTGATGCGATGCTTACCACGCAGGGAAATCACTCGATACAGGCCAGCGAAGCGGCTTTATCTGAGGCGATACAAACTATGATTCACGATTTGGAGGTGAAATGATGAAAAAAATAATGGGTTCCACCATGTTGATGCTCAGTATCCTGTTGCTGCCATGCTCAGCCATAGCAGCCAGTCTTGGGACTGTAGTTGTTGACAGTGCAATCACGGCGCTGGGTAAGACTGCCAGCCGGTCTATCTCAAAGAGATCCATGCGCTTGCTTGAGGGGATTGAACAGCGTGGTGGTAAAAGTCTGGTCGCAAGGGCTGAGCAGTTAGGTCTGAGCCATGGCGAGAAGGCAATCAAGGTGCTGGCCAAAGATCCGAAGGTTCTGATTCCTGCCATCGAACGGTTCCGCTTTGCAGATCAATCCAGGCTGCTGGCTTTTCTGGCCAGGAGTCCGGGTTTATCCAAGGCGGTGAATCGCTATGGCGCGGATGTGTTAAAATTGGAACTGCGTAGCAAAGGCCAAGCGATGCGCATAATCGATACCTTCGGCGATGGTGGTTTAAAACTCACCGCCCAGTTAAACGACAAGCAATTGATGTTGTTGACACAGGAATCGAGCCGGTTCAAGGGAGTCAGTGCAAAAACCGTTAAGGAATTTTTAGACATGGCAGGAAAATATACCGGTAAGGTGTTTAACTGGTTGGAGAAACACCCACGCCTGCTATATACGGGTACAGGAGCGATATTGGTGATGCAAATGAAAACAGAACTACTTGGCGATCCTGCAACCGGTACACAGGGTGCTGTTCAACAAGTGGCAGATTCTGTCATGGCTGGGGTTACGGCGATAGGCAAGGAGTTTGCCCCATGGATTGCTGGCGCATTGGCTCTATGGTTATCATTTCGTAGCTGGCTACGCAGACCCCAACCTCAACAGCCACCGCAGCGGAGAGGTTTCTGGTCATTCAAGCGCAAGCAAGATGATGTGATCGATGCAGTGGTGAGCTGATGGATAGCGTACAACGAGTAGGCCTTTCTATGCTCGGACAGCCTCCGAGCACGATTGGCTCATCGTAACTACTCAGGAGTGACAGCCACTTTCGGGTAGGGTGCTGAGTGGTTACTGCCAAGTAATGGATACATGCGCATCACTCATGATGCAGTATGGCATCGTGAGCAATAATGCTGAATGGGCTTGAGCATAAACGGGAGTATATATGGCTATCAAACATTATCGTTTAGATCTGTTGGCGCGTTGGTTCCACCGTTGTCCGGCGTGTGGCGGATGGCTGTCGCTGCGGGTTGTCAAAAAATCTGGCGGCCTATTGTTTGGCAAAAAATGCGATTATAAATGCAGCAAGTGCGGAGCCCATCATCATGACTGGAAACCATCACATGCGGTGAAGTTTTAGGCTGTGTGAATTCAGGTGTAAAGGAGAGAGTCGTTATGCCGATATCGTTATCATGGGGCGATACAGCCAATGGTGTTACATTCCAGCGTGTAACGGAATCGTTATAGCTTTGAACCGTTCGGCTGAATACAAAAGGAATAATCCACCATCATGAAGCTTTATCTGGCGGGTATTGCGCATCTTTAATGGGGTGAGTTTTTATCTGTCATCGTGATGTCTTGTCAGAATATCATCGTAAGATCAGCAGACTACAGCGACAAGTGGGGTGGCGCGCATCGTACCAAAATTTGTCGCGTGCTTTTGTGGACTCGGATGGTATTGGATAACACAAGCGGAAACAAAAAAAGCCCGTAAACACTAGAACTAGGCTTACGAGCTTATTTGACACTGTATAAAACAGTCATATGGTACCGAGAGCCGGAGTCGAACCGGCACTTCCATAAGGAAACTAGCACCTGAAGCTAGCGCGTCTACCAATTCCGCCACCTCGGCATTCGCATTCAACAGAGCCATATACCCTGTTGCGAAGAGGGCGGCACTTTATTTCGAGGTTTATTCATGTCAAGACCATTTAAATGGGAATCATTGCAACGCAGAGAACGGGGCGATTCACTTTCATCGCTATTCAAGCGTGCGGGACGGCGCGGTTTGCGGTGGCCACAGATTCAGAAAGAGATGGCGGTGGATGGTAAGAACGATAAGCACAAGTTGCGGCAGCAGTTGGATGCGATGGTCTCTAGTGGTGAAATTCGCCAGCAGGAGGGCTGCTATCTGAGCGCAGCGTTTGGTGCATCGCCTGGCCCATCAAAAGGATCATCAAGAGCCAACGCATCGCGACACTTCCTGACTGGCCGCCTTAGTAGCCATCCCGATGGCTTTGGTTTTGTGCGTATTGAGGGGCGGGATAAGGATCTCTTCTTACCTCAGGAGCAGATGCGCGGCTTGATTGATGGCGATCTGGTTGAGGTGCGTGCGGGTCAGCGTCGTGGACGCGAATGTGGTGAGCTAATTCGTGTGGTTGAGAAGGCGGATGCCACTATGAGTGGGCAATTTGTCATCCAGGGGGGCACTGGGCTGGTGATGCCGCGCAAGAAGGGGGGGAAGCAAGGCATTGTGATTCGTGGCAAGGCGAGCAATGGCGCGAAAGATGGGGATTGGGTGCGTATTGAGCTGGAGCGCGATAGCAATCCACCACGGGGTCGGGTGTTGGAGGTACTTAACAACACCGAAACGCCACGGGGGATGATTGAATTGGTGATTCAAGAGCTTGGTGTCACCAGTGAGTTTCCTGTTGATGCGGCGGCCGAGGCGGAGGCGATCCCGAATCGCCCGACGCGCAGCGAGGTGGATGAACGGCTGGATCTGCGTCACCTGCCGCTGGTTACCATTGATGGTGCCGATGCTCGAGATTTTGACGACGCCATCTGTGTGCAGGCGCGTGGTGATGGTTTTGAGGTCTGGGTCGCGATTGCCGATGTGGCGCATGTGGTGAAGCCGGGCAGTGCGCTTGATGGTGAGGCGCAGTTGCGTGGGAACTCGTTCTATTTTCCGGATCGCGCCATTCCGATGCTGCCGGAGAGCCTTTCCAATGGGCTGTGTTCGCTCAAGCCCAAGGTGAACCGGCTGGTGATGGCAGTGCGAATTCGACTTGATGCCAATGGTACCCCTAGATCTGCCCGCGCCTTTGAGGCGGTGATTCGCTCACGCTCACGCCTGACCTACGACAGGGTCACCCGATGGTTGGAAAACGGGGACGCGCGCGCGGTTCGCGATTCCGATGTGGGGGCGATGCTGCAATGTGCGGCCGATCTCTACCGGAAGCTGCATCAACAGCGCCAACGGCGTGGAGCGATCGATTTCGACAGTTCTGAGATGAATATTGTGATTGATGGTGATACGATCAGCTCGATCACACCGCGCAAGCAGACCATTGCCCACTGCCTGATTGAGGAGCTAATGTTGTTGGCCAACACCTCGGTGGCGCATATATTGGAGGAGGCCAAGCGACCGGCAATTTACCGCGTCCATCCGGCTCCTAAACGGCAAGATATTGATCAACTCAACGAATTCCTTGATGCTTTTGGTCTCCGTATTCCTCTCAAACGGGACAAGGATGTGCGC
The DNA here is from genome assembly GCA_030950645.1 of Mariprofundales bacterium. GTDB lineage: Bacteria > Pseudomonadota > Zetaproteobacteria > Mariprofundales > J009 > JAUZRF01. Next base: position 8,228 of record JAUZRF010000090.1, on the reverse strand, counting down.
CCCGGTGATGTGCAACGCACCCTTGAAGCAGCCTCGGATCATGCGCTGGAGCATGTGCTCTCGCGACTGGTTTTGCGAGCGATGCAGCAGGCGTGTTATCAGACGGAAAAAGCGCCCCATTTCGGACTCGCTTACCAGAGCTATTGCCATTTCACCAGCCCTATTCGTCGCTATGCCGATCTGCTGGTACACCGCCAATTGAAGGCGCTGCTGCGCAAGGAGTCTGCGATTCAATGGAAGGATGGCGATAAAATTTGCCAACATATTTCGAGTCAAGAGCGCGTTCAGCAGCGGGCGGAGTGGGACTGTCAGGCGATGTTGGCTGCGTTGTATCATCGTCGTGATATTGGCGAGGTCTTACCCGCGCGTATCGCCGGCATGAGCAAGCGGCGCGTGTTTATTGAGATCGAGGCTACTGGAGCTGAGGCGTCACTGGCTGTCGATGACATTGCTATCGGATTTACGCTTGATGAGCAGAACCACTGCCTGCGCAACCGTAAAACTGGCCAACGCATTACGCTCGGTGACGCTGTCAATATCCGTATCGACTCTACCGACCCTGTACGGGGGCAGGTTGGTGCCAGCATTATTCTTGATTGATGCATCGGTGTGCGGTATTCTTGCCACTATCATGCAACTTGAACTTGCCAAATATGATGCGATCACCAAGCATTGTGGCAGAGAAAGGGGCATGGAGAGATGCTCGAGAATATTTTATCATGTATAAGGAGTATTAAAATGAAAAAAACGATTCTTTCCCTGGCCACGGTAGCATTTTGTGCCGCTATCGCTCAGCCAGCGATGGCGGATGATATCGATGTCGGCAAGATCTTTAGCAAGCGCTGCAAGATGTGCCACAGCTTTGATCACAGAAAAGTAGGCCCCGCCTTTAAGGATATGCATAAGGATCCTGCTGTTCTCAAGGCAACCATGATTCATGGTCGCAAGATGATGCCGAAGTGGGGCAGTAGACTCTCTGCAGCGGAAATTGATGCCATGGTTGCATTTATTATCTCTAAGCAGAAAGATTAAATAGCCGTAACTACTCAGCTCACGCCCGGTTTTCCCGATAGCGGCGTTGAAAAATGCTCATTTAGAGTAGTAAACTCCGCTTTTTCGCCTTGCCATCAGCAAAACCGGAAACGATCTGAGTAGTTACAAATAGCTATACGGTAACTTTTCTCGTACGCCACCCGCATGGAATGCTATGCGGGTGGCGTTTTGTTATTGCCGCTTCGCCATCCCTAGCCCAATGAGGATTTTATGACCCAAACCATTAGTGACCAACTTTTTAATCTCGACCTGATTCATAAATATGATAAGGCAGGCCCGCGCTACACCTCGTACCCCACGGCACCGATGTTTCATTCGGGGGTTGAGGCTAGCGCTTATGGCGCGTGCCTTGATCGTGCCGCAACGGTTGATGCACCCATCTCGCTTTATCTGCATGTGCCGTTTTGCGATACGGTCTGTTATTACTGCGGTTGCAACAAAATCGCCACGAAGCAGCGCCAGCGTGCGGTACCCTATGTGGAACACATGATCCGCGAGATTCACCTGTTGGCCGATCGGTTGGGGGATCGGCGCGAAGTTTCGCAACTGCACTGGGGTGGCGGTACGCCAACATTTCTTAGTCAAGAACAGTTTCGTACGCTGATGGAGACGATGCGCAGCCGTTTCCATTTTCTCCCCGATGATGTTGGGGAATTTAGCATTGAGATCGATCCGCGTGAATGTGATGCCGCCATGGTGGCGCTGCTACGCGAGTTGGGGCTGAACCGTATGAGTATGGGGGTGCAGGATTTTGACCCTGCGGTGCAGAAGGCGGTCAATCGCATTCAGAGCCGTGAGGAGACGCTGCATATTCTCACCGAGGCGCGTAAGCAGGGTTTTCAGTCGATCAACCTGGATCTGATGTACGGATTGCCGCTACAGACCATCGACAGCTTCGATACCACGCTCAACACCATTATCGAGTTCTCACCGGATCGTATCGCGCTATTCAATTATGCCCATCTGCCGCGCATGTTCATGCCGCAGCGCCGTATCGATGAGGCGCAGTTACCCAGCCCGCAGCAGAAGTTAGCGATTCTTAAGCATAGCATTGATAAGCTACTTGGTGCTGGCTATCAGTTTATCGGCATGGACCATTTCGCCAAGCCGGAGGATGAGCTGACTATCGCTCAGCGCGAGGGGAAGCTCTATCGCAACTTTCAGGGCTACTCCACCCATGCCGATGCCGATATGGTGGGGATTGGTATTACTTCGATTGGTTATATTGATGGCACCTTTGTTCAAAATAACAAAACCATCGACGGCTATTATGGCGCAATTGACGACGATAAGTTTGCGGTATTCCGTGGCTATCGGCTGTCGGATGAGGACCATCTGCGTCGCCATGTCATTATGCGGCTGATGTGCGATTTTGCGCTCGATTTCTCGGTGGTGGAGGCGGCTTTTGGCATCAATTTTCGTGATCACTTCTCCGCTGAACTCAAAGATATGGCGGAGATGGCCAAGGATGGTTTGCTCGATCTTGATCCCAAAGGGATTAATGTACACACCGCTGGTCGGATGTTGATTCGCAATATCGTCATGCCGTTTGATGCCTATCTACGGGAAAAAATGGAGGGTGTGACCTACTCCAAGGTGCTCTAGGCACCTAGATTTCACGCCTCCCTTGCAAGAGGCTCTAGGGGAAAGGCTGGGATGGGGGTACTGCGTAGCTACCTTCTTCCTTTGTGCCTTTGTAGTAAAATATGTAACTACTCAGCACCCCACCCGAAAATAGCTGTAACTGCTCAGATTGCTTCTGGTTTTCCTGATAGCAAGGCGGAAAAGCGGAGTTTACTACTGTAAATGAGCATTTTTCAACGCCGCTATCGGGAAAACCAGGAGTGAGCTGAGTAGTTACTAAAATATCTTCGTTCCCTCTACAGCTTCTGAGGATACTCCAAGTCCATCCCGCATTGAAGTTGTTCCAGGTAGTCGATCGCCTGTGGCACGAAGCAGCGATCAAGGATGGATCCGTGTTGCGGAAGAATCGCGTTGATCTCCAAACTCTTGAGCTTTGCGGTGAATCCGCGACAGGCGCGGTTGCTGGCCATGTAGTGAAGGTGAAAGCTATCCATGTTGGCACGGTGCCCCTCAAAATCATGTACCAGTAGTGACCAGTTGCTGGTGATCGCTGCCCAGATATCACCGGAGAAGAGAAAACCGCTGCATGCATCGAAGGTGGTAAAGGCCGCTGGTGAGTGCAAGAACGGCGCGCTGATAAAGCGGAGCTGGTGACCACTGGGCAGTACCAACTCTGGCACCTCCACCGTATTGATCCATTGGTAATCGCTTTTGCCGAAGTATGGCAGGAGTATTTGGGTTCGTGGCGAGGTGATGATCTGCAGTTCTGGGTTGAGATCGAGCCAATCGATCATGGAGGCACCAACATCGGGATCTTGGTGACAGATCACCAGGTCGGTGACGGAGGTAGGTGCCATAATCTGTGCTACTCGAGCCACACACTGGGCAAAGTGGGGACGCGATCCAGGGTCAAACAGGATGGCGCGCTCGCCATCTATCAGCAGGTAGCAGTTACAGCGGAATGCTGCATCCTCCATGATCCCGAGCCAGTAGATGGCGTGGTTTGATGCTTCAAACAGTGGGGTGGGTAGCGATAGATCGCGATCGATGTTTCCTGCCTCACGCAGAGATTGCAGTTTCAACTCAGCACCTCGCGAATCACCTCGCTCAGGCGTACGGCATGGAAGGGCTTGCTCAGGCAGGTGCGATGACCATTGTTGCCCAATAGCTCGGATGGGACTTTACTGCGCTCATAGCCGCTGGCAAAGATGACGGGCAGATCGGCATAGGTCTGTTGCATCTGGCGGTAGGCATCCGGCCCGCTCATCTCGGGCATCACTACATCAAGAATAACCAGAGCAATCGCATGCCGGTGAAGATGAAATAGTTCTAGCGCCTGTTGGCCATTTTGCGCCAGTAGCACCGGATAGCCCATGGAGGTTAGCAGCTCTTGCATCATCTCGCGCACTGCACTTTCATCATCAGCCACGAGGATGGTTTCGCCTCGACCGGGGATGACCTCTTTGGATAGCTGGGGGAGTTTGGCGGTTTGCCCCTTTTCATGGGTGAGCGGAAGGTAAATATTGATGGTCATGCCTTGATCAGGTTGGCTCTCCAGCTCAAGGTAACCTAGGTGTTGTGCCACGCCACCATCAACCATCGAGAGGCCGAGTCCGGTACCGCTACCCACCTCTTTGGTGGTGAAAAAAGGCTCGGTGAGGTGCTGCAAGGTGTCGGCATCGGCTCCGGAGCCATTATCTTTCACCTGTAGGTGGGCAAACTCCCGTTCTTTGGCATCGGGATGGCGTCGCAGAAAGTCGGCGTTGGGGGTAAATGGAGCCAGTGCAATATCAATGGTAGGGGGTCGGTTGATCTCTGCCACCGCATCGCGTGCATTGTTGATTAGGTTCAGCAGGATTTGATGCAGCTGGGTGGCATCGCCGGTGATGGTCAGTGGCTGTGTGGTGCAGTTGAGACGAAAGCAGATGTTTTCCGGTAGTAGCCGCAACATCATCTTGTAGATCTCTTTTATCAGCGGGTTGAGCTCTAGCGGCTGCATCTGCAGCATATCATTGCGGCCGAAGGCCATCATTTTTCGCACCATGTCGGCGGCGCGTTCGCATAGCCCATTGATGGTGTCGATCCGCTTTATCGCCTTGTCGGGGTTATCTATCCTTTTTCGTAGCAGAAAGAGGTTCCCCATCATTCCTGCCAACATATTATTGAAGTCGTGGGCGATCCCTCCGGTTAAGGTGCCAATGGCCTCCATTTTTTGGCTCTGTCGTAGTTGCTCCTCCATCATCTTTTGCTCGGTTAGATCCCGTTGAATGCCGACAAAGTGGGTGGTCTCGCCATCGCTATTGCAGATCGGAGAGATATCAATGTGACAAGGGTAGAGTGTACCATTTTTGCGGCGATCGATCATCTCACTCTGCCAATGCTCGCCATGATTGATCGTCTCCCACAGGCGGCGATAGAAGGATGGGCTCTGTTTGCTTGAACTAAGCATGGAGGGGTTGTGGCCGATGGCCTCATCGACACTGAATCCAGTAACCTTAGTAAATGATTGGTTTACATAGCATATATTCCCATCAATATTGGTGATGAGTACCACATCCGAGGCTTGATCCAACGCGGAGGCCATCATCCGAATGTGGGTGCTAGACTCCTCCTGTTGGCGGGTGAGTCGTTGCCGCTCGCAGGCGTAGCGCACGCTGCGCTTGAGCTGCGCTGCCTCAATGGTTCCTTTGACAAGAAAATCCTGTGCGCCCAGCGCAATGGCCGCATCGCCCATGACATCACTGTTGACCGAGGTAAGCACAATGATGGCTCCGCTATGGCCGTGTTGTGGCTGCATCGCCAGCATCGATTTGAGGGTGTCTAAGCCGTCGCTTTCAGGCAGGCCAAGATCAAGCAACACGGCATCGTGCTGGGTAATAGCCATCATGTCGGATGCTTCGGTTAGGGAGTGGGCACACTCAAAATGTAGATCACAGTTGGGATCGTCGTTGCACACCTCTTGGAGCAGGCGGATATCAAGCGGATTATCTTCAATCAGTAGGATTCGCGGGGAGTTAATCATGGGCTATTCGTTTTAGTTTGTATTGCGTCCGTCAGGTAAGACGGCAACGGAGAGCCAGAACTGGGCGGTATCGCGGATAATATTCATGAATTGCTCAAAATCGAGCGGCTTGATAACATAGGCGTTGGCGCTGAGTTGGTAGGTCTCAACGATGTCACGATCGGCCTGTGAGGTGGTGAGAATGATGGTTGGTGTGCTGCGCAGTACGGGGTCTTGTTTGATGTGGGCCAAGATCTCTCTGCCATCCATCCCCGGAAGGTTAAGGTCGAGCAGGATGAGATCGGGTGGGGTGGCATTGCTGAATTGGCCGCGTTGGTGCAGATAATCGAGAGCTAACTCGCCATCGGGTACCGTGTGGAGATCGATCAGCACCTTGTTTTCGCGCAGCGCCTCTTCGACCAGTCGGGCATCGGCGGGGTTGTCTTCGATTAACAGCATGCAAAATATATCACTCATGGTCTGCTCCTCCCCCTACAGTTGATGCAATCCTCGGCGTAACTACTCAGCTCACTCCCGGTTTTCCCGATAGCGGCGTTGAAAAATGCTCATTTACAGTAGTAAACTCCGCTTTTTCGCCTTGCCATCAGCAAAACCGGAAGCGATCTGAGCAGTTACGGGATGTTTTTAATGGGTGCTGAGTAGTTACTCCTCGGCAAGGTAATCATAAAGGTGGTACCCTGACTTTTTTTCGATGGGTCGGCAACGGTTTCTGCAATGGTGAGCGCACCGTGGTGGTGTTCAATGATGCGTTTGCATACCGCCAAGCCAATGCCGCTACCGGGATACTGCTCGCGGTTGTGCAGCCGCTTGAATACCTCGAATACCTTGGCGCGGTAAGCTTCTGGGATGCCGATACCGTTGTCTGCCACCGTGATGGTGAAGTGGTCATCCGTGGGCGTGATCGTGATCACGATGCGCGGTTGCTGTCCCTGAGACTGAAATTTGATGGCGTTGCCAATGAGGTTCTGAAATAGTCGGATCAGTTGCGAATCGTCGGCCATCACCATCGCCTCGCTGTCATCAATAGCGATCTCGGCATGGTTATCGGTGATTGCCAGTTGCAGGTTGGCGATGGCGGCATTGATCAGGGGACGCAAGGCCATCGCCTGTAGGGGCTTGGCCTGTGACCCGATGCGGGAGTAGGCGAGTAGGTCGTTGATCATCTGCTGCATCCGGACGGTGCCATCGACGGCGTAACCGATGAATTCGCGTGCACTATCATCGAGCTGTGAGCCGTAGCGACGGTTTAATAGCTGTACGAAGCTGGAGACCATGCGCAGTGGCTCCTGGAGGTCGTGCGAGGCGACATAGGCAAAGCGCTGTAGCTCTTCGTTGCGCGCTTTAAGGGAGAGGTTTTTTGTCTCAAGGGTAGCCATCAGTTGGATGTTTTTCTTCTCGGCAGTGATGCGCTCGGTGATGTTAATGACGCTGATTAGATGGCCGTGAAATTTTTCGGTATCGTGCACCGGGTGTGCCCAGCACTCAACGGGAATGGTAATACTTTGCTTGTTCGACAGGTAGAGCACGGGGAAATGGACGGTCTCGTGAAGATCAGCATTCAGCTGGCACAGTGCACACTTCCCCTTCTCAAGCTGGGATTCATCGCTGAGGCGAGGGTTGAGAAGCTGGTGCAGGTTGCCGCTATTGAGCTCATCCAGGCTGAATCCGACCATATTGGTGAAGGCGGTGTTGGCGCGCTGGCAGTGTTCGTCGCCGTCGATAAAGAAGATCCCTTCAGAGACGGAATCAAATAGTAGATTAACATTTTGGTTGGCAGTTTCCAGTTGTTGGTTTAGTACGCGCTGGTGTTGCAGTTGCTGCTGAGCATAGTGACCTAAATAGACGATGATTCCCATGGTGATGGCGCGCATCCACCACTCCTGAGGGTTGTGCAGAGCTAAGAGCGCATGCGTGAAGCTAGTCTGGTCAAGAAAAGCACCAACCACGCTATCCAGTAACAGGTAGCCTGCCGCTGCAATGATGCTATAGAGGCGCAGCGGTGGGGTGGAGGCGGGGTCGTGTTTAGACGAGAACATGGGGGTTTTATAGTGGCGTGGACGCTAAAAGTCAAGCGCAAGTCACAAGCCCGCATTCCATGCCCCCCATTCCATCCTGAAAATGCACCAGAGTGGGGGAGATCAGGAGTCGGCTGAGTAGTTACAATACATCATTGGTCGGGGTGAGAGGACTCGAACCTCCGGCCTCTGCCTCCCGAAGGCAGCGCTCTACCAGACTGAGCTACACCCCGAACTCTTCTATATTGGTAACTGCTCAGATCGCTTGGCAGTTACAGCCACGCATTGATTGAGGGATTGCAAGCCGCAACGGCGGCGCATGGTAGCGAGACAAAGTTGGCGATGGAAGGGGGGAGCCACGGTAGCGTGTGCAGGGGCTCAATAGTCGAGGTTGTGCGGAGAGTTGCTACTATTCGCTGGGTCGCGCTAGGTTATGATCAATCCGTTGCGTAAGGGTAACTACTCAGCTCACTCCCGATTTTCCCGATAGCGGCGTTGAAAAATGCGCATTGACAGTAGTAAACTCCGCTTTTTCGCCTTGCTATCAGAAAAAC
>JAUZRF010000009.1 GCA_030950645.1 Mariprofundales bacterium | reverse complement strand
GAGGTCACCGCCGAGCAGATCGAGCGCGCGCTGTCCGATGCCGGGCTGTCGTTGGGCAGCGGCTGGAGTGGGCGCTTGAAACGCGGTTGGATCCACTACAGCGAAGAGAACGAGCTCGACAATCTGGCTGCGGGCGATGCCGCATGCTGCAATACTCCCCCGGCAAAAGGATAAAGGGGTCGATCATGACAGAGAAATACAGGTAACCACTGAGCTCACTCCCAGTTTTCCCTCCTTGCCATTTCTTGTTCCCATGCTCCAGCGTGGGAACACATACGGGGGTTAAGGCAGCATGATGAGTATGCTTCTCGTTCCCACGCAGGAGCGTGGGAACGAGAATCGATCTGAGCAGTTACGAACCAAGTACTGTTTTACCAGCACTTGAAGGTCGTTCCTATAAAAACGCTTCTTATCTCGAATATCTAGGGTAGTTATGGCCAATCATGGCTTCGCATCTGTCTAGCCACTACCATTCGCCGCCATGCAGCATGGCCACATCCGTAATTTTTCCATTATCGCCCACATTGACCACGGAAAATCGACACTTGCCGATCGTCTGATTGAGCTCACTGGCGGTCTTTCTGAGCGCGAGATGAAGAAGCAGGTGCTCGATTCGATGGATATTGAGCAGGAGCGCGGCATTACCATCAAGGCGCAAACCGCCAGCTTGGATTACACCGCCAAGGATGGCCAGCATTATCAGCTTAATCTGATCGATACCCCGGGACATGTCGATTTCACCTATGAGGTATCGCGTTCGCTGCAGGCGTGCGAAGGGGCGCTGTTGATTGTGGATGCCAGCCAGGGGGTGGAGGCGCAGACGCTGGCCAATGTGTGGTTGGCGATGGAGAATGATCTGGAGATTATTCCGATCATCAACAAGATCGATCTTCCCAGTGCCGATGTCGAAGAGGCCAAGCGACAGATTGAGGAGGTGATCGGGTTGGATGCCTCTGAGGCACTGGCGATCTCGGCCAAGAGCGGTATTGGCGTGGAGGATGTGTTGGAGGCGGTGGTGCAGCGGTTGCCACCACCAAAGGGGGATCCCGAGGCGCCGCTCTCCGCCTTGATTGTTGACTCTTGGTTTGATCCCTATGTTGGTGCGGTGGCGTTGGTGCGGGTGTTCGATGGGAGGTTGGCCAAACGCGATCGTTTTCGTCTGTTTTCCAATGGTGCGGTGTATGAGGTGCAGGAGGTGGGGCGGTTCTGCCCGCAGCCCAAGGAGTGTCCAGCACTGGAGAGCGGGGATGTCGGCTATCTGATCGGAGGCGTGAAACAGCTCTCCGATCTTAAGGTGGGCGATACGGTGACACTAGATAAACGGAGGGTGGTACAACCTTTGCCGGGGTATCGTGAACCACAGCCGATGGTCTTTTCTGGCCTGTACCCAGTTGATTCAGCAGACTATTCTGAGTTTCGCGACGCATTGGAGAAGCTGCATCTTAACGATTCGTCTTTTACCTTCGAGCAGGAGAGCTCTTCGGCCTTGGGTCTAGGGTTTCGCTGCGGTTATTTGGGCATGCTGCACATGGAGATTGTGCAGGAGCGCCTAGAGCGCGAGTTTGATCTTGACCTGCTCACTACCGCGCCCAGTGTGGTCTACCGAGTGACGATGAACGATGGTGTGGTGCGCGAGATCTCCAACCCGAGTGATTTTCCTGATCCTGTCCGTATGCGGCACATTGAGGAGCCGACGGTGACGGCAAACATCTTTATTCCCGAGGAGTTTGTCGGCGTGATCATGAAGCTGTGCCAGGATCGGCGTGGTAATCAGGAGGGGATGAAATTCATTGGCCAAGGTCGGGTGATGCTGACCTACAATCTACCGCTGGCGGAGATGGTGATTGATTTTCATGACCGTATGAAGTCGGCTACCCGTGGCTACGCCTCGTTGGATTACGAATTGGCTGACTTTCGCCAGGAGAGCGTGGTCAAAATGGATGTGCTGGTGCATGGTGAGCCAGTGGATGCGCTCTCCTTGATTATCCATCGCAGTGTGGCGGAGTTGCGTGGTCGCGAGTTGGTGAAGAAGTTGCGTCAGTTGATTCCTAGGCATCAGTTTGATGTGCCAATTCAGGCGGCGATTGGCGGCAAGGTTTTGGCGCGTGAAACGGTGAAGGCGGTACGCAAGAATGTCACCGCAAAGTGCTATGGCGGTGATATCACGCGCAAGCGCAAGCTGTTGGAAAAACAGAAAGCCGGAAAGAAACGAATGAAATCGATTGGTAGTGTTGAGGTGCCGCAAGAGGCATTCTTGGCGGTGCTGAAATTGGGGGAAGAATGAGTCAACAACAGCTGGGAATATCGCAAAAACCCGCGTGGCGAGAGTGGCTGGAGAGCTTGATTGTCATCGCGCTGATTGCCGTGGTGGTGCGTAGTTTTATTGTTGCGCCGTTTAAAATTCCCTCGTCGAGCATGGTGCCGACGCTTGAGGTGGGGGATTACCTGTTTGTGCTGCGTTACAGCTATGGCCTGCGGTTGCCGTTCACCAATATTCAGTGGCGTGCTCGCCCACCGCAGCGTGGCGATGTGGCGGTGTTTGATTATCCCAAAGATCGCAGCAAAGACTATATCAAACGGATTGTCGGTCTGCCGGGGGATACGGTGCTATATAAGGAGAACAAGCTCTATATTAATGGCAAGAAGATGAAGTTGACCGATGTTGGTGAGCGCCCCTATTTTCTTGGTGATGGCACGGTGGATGTGTCAGAAAAATATATCGAGCAGTTGGGGTCGGTGAAGCATGCGGTATTGCGCAAGTCCTTCTCGATCAAAGATGGTGAGTGGAAGGTTCCCAAGGGGATGTTCTTTGCGATGGGGGACAATCGAAATAACTCAATGGATTCAAGGTTTTGGGGATTTGTGCCACAATCCTATCTGGTTGGCAAAGCGGTGATTCTTTGGTGGTCATGGGATGAGCACAATCAAACGCCGCGCTGGAAGCGGATTGGTCAATTGATTGAGTAGGAGGTCGGATATGCAAGGTTTTTCAAAGATTAAGTTGTTATTGTTGTTGGCTGTGATTGCGGCGATGGTTGATGTTGGCTACCAGGTAATTCCGATTTATGATGCGAAGATGTCGTCGCAATCCGTTTTTGATTCGATTTGTCGCAATCGCTTCACCTTGAGTGAGGCGGAGGTGCGTAGTAAATTGCCGGATATTTTACGGGTGGAATATATTGATCCGAATAAGGATCTTCCCGAGGCGTTTTTTGATAATCTGGTGATTGTCTCTGCGGATGGAAAGCTGGACTTGAGTACCTATTATCATGCTGAGGCATGGCTGTTGGGCATGCCTGCGGTGTTTGCCGATTTGGATATTGGCGCGCAGCCGGAAGATCCGTTGTCACTGGTTGAGAAGGTTCAGGTGATGGCACGGTTGGATTTCAACTTCGACATTGAATCGCATACCCCGTGATCTTTCCGTGAGTGGGTCTGGCCGGAAGGTTGGGGGTTCCTCACTGTTGGTGCGGATTGGCCATCAATTTACGGACATGGCGTTGCTTGATTTGGCACTAACCCATTGCTCGCTTGGTGGCGTGCACTACGAACGGCTTGAATTTCTTGGAGACGCAGTGTTGGAATTAATTATTTCCGATGAACTTTATCGCAGTTTCCCCGATTGGCCGGAGGGGCGTCTGTCGCGTATGCGCTCAGCCTTGGTTGATCGTGATGCGTTGTTGATTACTGCGCAATCTTGGGAATTGGCTTCGGAATTGAAGGTGGGCAGAGGCGAGCGTACTCCCGATGGGGTAGTGCGCTCTCCCTCTATTGTGGTGAATGCGGTGGAGGCGGTGCTTGGCGCGATCTATCTGGATGCCGGGATTGTTGCCGCAACCAAGGTGGTGCTAGCGGCTTGGGATACGCGGTTACAGACGGTGGGTGATGATGAGGTGGTTGATGCCAAAAGCCGACTTCAGGAGTGGACCCAAGCGCGGGGCTGGGGCACGCCGGGTTATGTGTGTAGCGACTGAGGAGTGCGGCATTCACCGCGTTTTGAGGGAGTTTGTACGGTGGTGGGTCAGGCGCCGGTACAGGGGTTTGGTGGTCGCAAAAAAGATGCCGAGAAGCATGCTGCCCAGTTCATGTTGGCGCAGTTGCAGGGGGTTAAAAATGAGTGAAGACAATGCGATAGCCGAAGGGTTTCGATGTGGATCGGTGGCGTTGTTGGGGAAGCCCAATGTGGGCAAGTCCACACTACTCAATCAGATCATTGGCAGTCGTATCGCGATTGTTACCCCCAAGCCACAAACCACACGCCATCGTATTTTGGGGATCTACACGGACCAATTGCGCCAAGTGGTTTTTATTGATACTCCGGGGATTCACTCCTCTGGCAAGCGCATGAATCGCAACATGGTGCGGGTGGCACATGGCGCGGCCGAAGAGGCGGATGTGTTGGCGCTGCTGCACGATATGACGAAGCCACTGGATCGTGAAACGCGCAATTTAAGCGAGCAATTGGCGAACAGACACAGTGATAGGCCGCGAATTCATGTGTTGAATAAGATAGATAAAATATCGCACGCCGAGTTGTTGCCGCGCATTGCAGCTCTGCATGAACTTGACCCATCCGCAGATGCTTTTGTGCCACTGTCCGCACGCAAGGGGATTCAGGTGGATGCATTTGTCGCGACCCTTGGCGGGTTGTTGCCTGAGCGGCCTCCAATCTATGATCCTGAGTGGTTTACCGATCAGAGTACGCGCACGCTGGCGGCAGAGTATGTGCGCGAGCAGCTGTTTTTATCGATGCAGCAGGAGATTCCGTTTCAGACGGCCGTGGTGGTGGAATCCTGCCATGAACATGGGAATGCGATTGATATTGCAGCAACGATTCTTGTCGGCAGCCGCAGCCATAAGCCGATGGTGATTGGTAAGCAGGGCGCTACGCTGAAACATATTGGTATCCGAGCTCGGGAGGGGTTGCAGGAGTTGCTGGGTCGGAGGGTGGATTTGCGTCTGTTTGTCAAAGTGCAGGCAAATTGGTTTGAGCAGCCTGCGATGTTGGCGGAGCTGGGACTCGGCTAAATTGCACGGTTAGCATTTGCAATGGGAGGGCTGGACACTATCATCCGCATCCCTTGAAAAGTGAGCTGCGGCTCACTTTTTTTTGTTGGTAGGTATCAGGTTTCGTGGAATTTATAGAATTATTAGTAGGTTATGGTTGACTCAAAGCGCATCAATTGAACAACATATTGCCGCCTTGACGGCTCCGATTGCACAGGAGTTGGATGCCGAGGTGCTTAAAGTCTCCTGTTCCGGTGGGCAGAGCTCGCGTTTGGTGCGCGTGATTGTTGATCGTAGGGGTGGCATTAGCAGCGAAGCGCTTGAACGGATCAGCCGCGGCTTGTCGTTACAGTTGGATGTTGAGGATCCATTAAGCGGGCGTTATCAGCTTGAGGTAAGTTCGCCGGGGCTGGATTGGCCCTTGACGACGGAAGCGGATTTTGCGCGCTATTTGGGCGATTGGGTTGCGGTTTTGCTGCAAAACGGTACAAAGCTGGAAGGGCGTAACCTTGGTTTGGGTGATGATGATGCGGTTCGTTTGGAACGGACTGTAGGAAAGGGTAAAAAAGCGACGCTACAGGTGCAGACAATTGCGCGTAGCGAAGTGGTTCGGGTGGTTCGAACGGTGTGCTGGGCTGAGGTTCCACATCGTGAAGCGAGAGAATCCATAGATAATGATCTATTCAATGTTGCAGTGTGAGGTGAATTAATGGGCATCGAGATGTTGCAGGTAGCCGATGCGGTGGCGCTTGAGAAAATGGTGGATCGTGAACTGGTGCTTGAGGCCATGGAGCAGGCGCTTCGCACCTCGGCACGCAAGACCTACGGTGCCAAAGATGTAGAAGCGGTGGTGGATCGTCTCAGTGGCGACATCGCACTGTTTCATGTGCGCACGGTGGTAGAAGAGGTTGAAGATCCTGAAAATGAGTTGACCCTAGATCAGGCTAAGGCGCTAGACGCTGCGCTTGAACTTGGTGGGCAGGTGCGCGATGCGCTACCTCCAATCCCCCTTGGTCGGGTGGCGGCACAAGCGGCCAAGCAGGTAATTAATCAAAAATTGCGTGAGGCTGAGCGGCAACGGATAGCTGCGGAGTACACGCCCCGAATTGGGGAGATTACTACTGGCATCGTCAAGCGGGTTGAGCGGGGCAATGTCTATGTGGATCTTGGCCGTGGTGAGGCGGTGATGTACCGTGAGGATCAGCTACCCCGTGAATCGTGGCGTCAGGGAGATCGGGTGCGCGCCTATCTGCGTGAGGTGCGTGATCAGCCCAAGGGTCCACAAGTGTTTATCTCCCGTGCTGATGCCGGCATGGTGCTTAAGCTGTTTGAGCAGGAGGTGCCAGAGATTCAGGAGGGCATTGTTGCCATTCAAGCGATTGCGCGTGATCCTGGATCGCGTAGCAAGATTGCAGTTGCCAGTAGTGATGCGGCGATCGACCCCGTTGGTGCCTGTGTTGGTATGCGTGGTGCGCGGGTGCAGGCGGTGGTGAACGAACTTCATGGTGAGCGCGTGGATATTATCGAGTGTACCGATGATGTTGCGGCATTTGCAGTGAATGCGTTGGCACCAGCGGAGATTGAGCGGGTGCTTCTTGATGAGGAGAGCAATACTATTGAGGTGGCGGTGACCGAGGAGAATCTGGCGGTGGCGATTGGTCGGCGCGGTCAAAATGTACGGTTGGCTTCGGAGTTGATCGGTTGGCACATTGAGCTGATGACCACCGGCGATCAGGCACGCAAGCGGGCAGAAGAGACCCAGGCGTTGCTCGCCACCTTCGTTAGTGGCTTGGATATTGAACCTGAGTTTGCCATGATGTTGATTGAGGATGGCTTTGCGGGACTTGATGAGGTTGCGTTGTGTGCGGTTGAAGAGTTGACGGGCATTGAAGGCATTGATGAAACCATGGCGGGTGAGCTTAGCTCGCGTGCTGGTGATGCGCTGCTGGATCAGGCTGCGGCGGATGCTGCGGTAGCTGAAGAGCATGAACTGACAGACCTATCGGCGCTTACATCATCGTTGGCAGTGCAGTTGGTGGTGATTGGAATCAAATCGATGGAACAGCTTGCGGATGCGGGGCTGGATGATTTGGCTGCGATTGATGGTCTCGCATCTGAGGATGGTGAGAAGTTAATTATCTCTGCCCGTGAGGCGTGTGGCTGGTTCGCCTAGCCATTGAGAAAGCCGATGCTGGGTGGTCGTCATGTTCCTGAACGAAGCTGTGATGGATGTCGGAGTAAAATGGACAAGTCGCAGCTGTTGCGATTGGTTGTTGATGATCAAGGATCTTGGTGGCCAGATCTACAGCAGAAGGCTCAGGGACGAGGGTGTTACCTCTGTTTGCAGCCGGAGTGCTTGGCTAGATTGAAAGGAAAAGGATTTGCGAGGGTTTTCGGCGAGAAAACCGACCGGGAATTGTTGCGAAAGCGTGTTTCGCAAAGCTTGGAGCAACGGATGTATAGTCTGCTGCATCGCCTGCGTCCTCGGGCTCAAATTGGGCGTGATGCGGTGATGCAAGGGTTGTGGCAACGGGAATCGATGTTGCTATTGGTTGCTGCCGATGCTTCAGCCGGTTTGCTTGATCGCATAACTCAGGCGGCCACTAAGCGGCGGGATGATGGGGCTGCGACGACGATGTTGCCGTTGCCGTTGTCATCGGAGGCTTTTGGTGCCGTTTTTGATCGGGATCAAGTGGCGGTAGTCGGTTGGTCACAGGAGGGGTTGGGCCGCATTTTGGCGCAGAGTGTGATCTGGCTGCGCGATGTGGATGCGGCGTGGAATGGGTGTGTGGAGCAATGATGGTGGTGCAAACCATCATCAATGTGTCTATGGATGGACTTTTGGTAATGGAATCGGTAACGGTTCCCGAAAATAGTGTTTGGATGACAGCGAAATTGGCAGGATTGCCGGTTTCACTGGATACAGCGACAGGTGGTTGAGGAATTATGGCCGACATTCGAGTAATTGAACTGGCGAAAATGCTAAATGTAGAGGTGAGCGTCGTGCAGCGTGCTGCGCAAGCTTGCCGTATCAGCAGCTCTGGCCCGGCAAGCCTGTTGAACGATGAAGATCGGAAAAGGATCGAATCGGCGATTAAGGGGGCTCCCTCATCACGAAGCAGCAGCGGGCAGACCTCTTCCTCTCGCTTAACCTTGAAGCGACCTACCATTACCGGTGGCCCCAACCTTGGTGAGAGTCAAGGCGGTCGCACCGTCACCGTTGAGGTTCGTAAGCGCCGACATCGTCCTGTGCTACAAGCTCCTGGTAAAGCAGTGAATGGGGCGTTGAAAACAGATGCGGTACAACCTGCGGCAGCTGCGGTTGCCGCCGCTGAGCCTGTTGCTACTCAAGCCAAGCAAGAAACCACAACGCCGAAGACTGATGCGTCGCAACAGCCGGTGCGGACTGCTCCAACCAGCACCGATCGCGCTTCGCCTCCCACCCAATCTCCAGCAAGAAAGGCAACACCTGAGGGTAAGCAACGACCGACTGGCGGGAAAGTGGCGTCTCCTGTGCCACCAGTGCGTCGTCCTGGTGCGCTTTCTCCAGTAGAGGCAGCCAAGGCGCGATTGAAGGAAAATGCAGATCGGGCCGCCGCAGAGCGTCAACGGAAAAGTGCACAGGCCAGAGAGTTACGGCGTCAGCGAGAGTCTGAACGCAATGCTCGCACTGCCCGCAATAGCGGCGCTGGCGCACGCCCTGCGAGTGGAACTTCGGGACAGGCCCGTCCTACGGGGCGTCCCACTGCGGGAGGACAGACCCGTTCGACTGGGTCGGGTCCGCGAACCACGATTCGTAAAGGGGGATTAACGCCGGCTCAGATTGCCGCATCCAAAGCGCCCAAATCTTCACTGCGTCAGATTGAAAAGAAGATTAGTCAAGATCGTGCAGATCAACGCCAGCAACAGCGCAGACCTAGCCCTACGGCGGCGGCACCTGGTGCGCCGCTACGGCGTTCGCCATCGGTCGCGGTGGCGGCGGATCCAGGGGCGCCGGGGGCAGCTGCTGGGCGCAAGAAGGGGGGGGGGCGTGGACAACAACCGCTTTCTCGGCGTCGCCTGACACCCGCTGAGAAGGCCGCACGGCGCAGCTATGCGGCCAAGCGCAATCAGGTCTTTACGGATGAACAGGAAGACCGCATGGCACGGTTGGCACGCGGTGGCGCTCGGCGCGGTGGTATTACGAAGGATGATGAAGCCTTTGTGGTGCGTGAAGTGGAGATTACCGATCCGATTGAGGTGACTGAACTGGCTAGCCGAATGGCGGTCAAGTCCGCACAGGTGGTGAAAATCCTGTTTGATATGGGCGTTGGTGTCACGATTAATGAGTCCATTGATGCGGAAACCGCGCAGCTAGTGGTGGAAGAGTTTGGCCATAAGGCGAAGGTGATTAATGCTGGCGCAGTAGAGGATTCACTCTCAGTGGCGGAAGAGGCGGTAGATGAGGAGTTCCTCGAGCCTCGCCCACCGGTTGTGGTCGTAATGGGGCATGTTGACCATGGTAAGACCTCGATTCTCGATGCCTTGCGCAAGGCCAATGTTGCTTCTGGTGAGGCTGGCGGCATCACTCAGCACATTGGTGCCTATATGGTGAAGCTGGAATCCGGTGAGCGGGTGGTGTTTGTGGATACCCCAGGTCACGAGGCATTTACCAGTCTGCGTGCTCGTGGCGCTGAGTTGACCGATGTGGCGGTGTTGGTGGTAGCGGCCGATGATGGTGTGATGCCACAGACGGTGGAAGCATTAAACCATGCGCGTACCGCTGGCGTGCCGATTATTATCGCAGTCAATAAGATGGATAAAGATGGCGCGGATATCGACAAGGTGAAGCGCCAACTCTCTGAGCACGGCGTAGTGCCTGAGGATTGGGGCGGTGACACTATTTTTGTTCCGGTCTCTGCCCATACGGGTGAGGGGCTTGATGACCTATTGGAAATGTTGGCGCTACAGACAGAAATTCTGGAGCTTCAGGCAAGTCCGGTGGCCCGTGCCCGTGGGTTCGTGATTGAGTCGCGTCTTGATAAGGGGCGAGGGCCAGTAGCTACCGTATTGGTGCAAAACGGCACCTTTAAGAAGGGTGATACCGTGGTGGTTGGTGGCGTGATGGGTCGCATTCGGGCCATTGTTGATGAAAATGCGGTGCAGCATCGTACTGCGGGTCCTTCGATCCCCTTTGAACTGTTGGGTCTGGAGTCGGTTCCTGATGCGGGAAGAGAGATTATCACGGTGGAGAATGAGCGCCAGGGGCGTGATTTGGTACGCTACCGTGATGATAAAAAGCGCAATATTCCGTTGGCTGCCAAAGTTGGGGCTGCTGATATGA
Source organism: Mariprofundales bacterium (assembly GCA_030950645.1). Lineage (GTDB taxonomy): Bacteria > Pseudomonadota > Zetaproteobacteria > Mariprofundales > J009 > JAUZRF01. Next base: position 4,955 of record JAUZRF010000009.1, on the reverse strand, counting down.
ATGCGCTATTTGCCGCAGCCAAAGGCGAAGGGGCGATTAAGGTGCCGGTGCTGATCAAGGGCGATGTGACTGGATCGATTCAGGCAATGGAGGAGTCCTTAATCAAGCTTGGTACCGATGAGGTTAAGGTAAATGTGCTGCACAATGCTATTGGTGGCATCAAGGAGTCCGATGTAATGTTGGCCTCTGCCTCCGGCGCTATTATTATTGGTTTCAATGTGCGTCCTGATGTTAAGGCTAAAAAAATGGCGGCACAGGAGGGTGTCGATATTCGCTTCTATACGGTGATCTACGATGCCATTGATGAGATTAAATTGGCCATGGCAGGGAAGTTGTCACCAGATAAGATTGAGAAGGCGGTCGGTAATGCGGAGGTGCGTGAGGTATTCGGCGTGCCCAAGCTTGGTACCGTGGCCGGTTGTTATATTACGGATGGCCTAGTGAATCGGAAGGCACGGGTGCGTGTGTTGCGTGACAGCGTGATGATTTACGATGGTGAGTTGGCCAGCTTGCGCCGCTTTAAGGATGATGTGCGTGAGGTGCGAACGGGTTATGAGTGCGGCATTGGTGTGGATAAATTTAATGATATCAAGGTAGGCGATACCTTTGAGTTCTATGAGATCGAGGAGGTTGCGGCCACGCTGTGAGTGTGGAAGCTAGCCGCGAGCGTTACCGTGCCGACCTACAAAACCGACTCTCGATTTTGCTGCAACGCGATGTCAACGATCCGCGTCTTCAGGGGGTGAGCATCATCCGTATTGATCTCGGACGGGGGAATGATGCGGTGCATGTTTGGGTGCATGCCATGCTGGGTCAAGATGGTGATCAGGTCACCAAGGGGCTCCAACGCTTATCGGGGTACTTTCGCCATGCCTTGGGCAAGAGCCTGCGGCGCCGGCGTATCCCAGAGTTGCGTTTTCATTGGGACACCGCATTTGAGGAAGGAAATGCGATGGTGACACGGTTGGGACGCATGGAGCAGTCACAGTGAGGCCGGTTCGTGATCTGAATTGGCAGCCGGTACTCCGCCAAATCGCACAGGCTGATGGTGTGATGCTGACTACCCATCAGAATCCGGATGGCGATGGCATGGGATCAATGATTGCGTTGTTGCTTCATCTGCGCTCCCGTGGGGTGCGGGCATTTGCCCACTGCGCTGATCCGGTGCCGAGGATTTATTGTTTTCTTGCCGGCAGTGAGATGATCACCCATGGCTTGGGGCTGCCAGAGAAGGTGGATACCATTATCAGCCTCGATTGTGGAGCCAAGGGGCGGTTAGCGCAGAAGGAGCAGTTTTTTTCCGGCTCCACACTGATCAATATCGACCACCACGCTAGTAACAAAAACTTCGGTGATATCAATCTGATTGATGCCAGTTATTGTTCGACCGGTGTCATGGTACATGATTTTATTGCAGCGGATCAGGGGGAGCTGACTGTGGCAATGGCTGAGGCGATTTATGTTACCGTGATTACCGATACTGGGAACTTTCGCCATCGCGGTGTGACCGGAGATGTGCATCGCTTAGCCGCAGAGTTGGTTGACCAAGGTGTGGATCCGGAGCGGGTGGGGCATGCGGTTTATAGCAACAATAGCCATGCTCGTATGAAGCTATTTGGCCTAGCGTTGGAGACCATGACCTTCACCCACCATGATACGGTGGCTTGGCTTTACATTACCGAAGAGTCCTATCGTCAGAGTGGTGCCGATGTTGAGGATACCGAAGGGTTGATCGATGTGGCAGCATCGGTGGAAAAAGTTGAAATTGCAGTCTTTTTACGCCCACATCTCGCCAACTCGTGGAAGGTTAGTTTTCGCTCCCGTGGCAGGATTCATGTCGGTGATTTGGCTGGTCAATTGGGTGGCGGTGGTCACCCCAATGCCTCGGGTTGTCAGATTAACGGGGATTTGGATGCAGTGCGGGCACAGGTGAAGGTTGAGGTGGATCGAGCCCTAGCGTAATGACGATGGCTAGCGGGGTAGTTTTTCTCGACAAGCCGGTAGGGATGAGCTCGCGTCAAGCGGTCAATGCGGTGGCACGAATTTTTGCTGGAGATGGGCGCAAGCTTAAGGCTGGCCATACCGGCACCCTTGATCCACTCGCTAGTGGCATGCTGCCGATTCTGCTTGGCCAAGCTACCCGTTTTGCCTCGATGGGGTTGGAAGCGGATAAAGTCTATCGCATTGAGATTGACCTCTCCTACCAGACCGACACCCTTGATGAAGAAGGGGCGGTGCAGGCGCGATTCGAGGGCTGGAATCAGCTTAGTGTGACCCAGATATCCGACAAGGTTTCATCTTTTATTGGTGATATCGATCAAGTTCCGCCTGCCTTTTCTGCGATTCGTATCGGTGGTGAGCGCAGCTACAAATTGGCCCGATCTGGTGCTGCGGTCGAGATTCCATCACGCAGGGTTACGATCCATTCCATTGATCTGCTTAATCTTGCTATGCCTAAACTTGAGTTGCGGGTTCACTGTAGCAAGGGAACCTATATGCGTGCATTGGCGCGGGATCTGGGCGAGGCACTTGGTTGCGGCGGCTGTATTACCGCACTGCGTCGGCTGCAAACTGGGGGGTGGGAATCCTCTTGGTTGGTGACGATGGAGCAGCTTGCGCAGAATGCGATGGCGCATCTTCATCCTATCTCTTTTTGGCTACGGCATTTGCCGCAAGTCGTGGTGGACAGCACCCAAGCAGCACGCCTTTGTCATGGGCAACGGGTGGCGCTGAAGTCGGCAGCGTTGGTTGATCCGGTGATGATGATGTGCGGTGGGCTCTGCTTTGGCGTTGGTAAGGTGGAGGCAGGAAACAGCAGTTGGCCGGTGCTGCATCCCTTGCGCGTGATTCCGGGGGTTATCCCGCTGGGGTGATCATGCCGCCCGCAGTGGCGTGGTTTCTCGTTCCCACGCTCCTGCGTGGTAATGCATAGCATACTCATCATGCTGCCTTAACCCCCGTATGTGTTCCCACGCTAGAGCATGGGAACAAGAAATGATCTGAGCAGTTACAACCATTTTCTAGTAGGGTGCTGAGTAGTTACTGAAAAGAAAATGTTTTGATTTGAATGACATCCAGCATGTGTCCTGCGGGTCAGGCTTGATAAATGGGTGTTTGTGTAGAAGTAAGGGGTCATATATAGCCCGTCCCGCATTGCACTTGGGCGCTCACTTTAATGAGCACTATCTGGGATGTTAGCCTTTATTGGGCAGGATTTAAAAGGCGCTCGCTTCGCCAGATGCGGATGATGGCGATTCGTTTCGGATCGAGGCGATAAACCATTCGGTAGGGTGGGCGGATCAACTCTCTCAGAAATGATGTCTTGAATTCTGGCACGATACGGCCCATTTGTGGGTAATCGGGCAATGATTTTACAGCATCAATTAGTTCCCGTGTAGTAACTACTTAGCACCCATTGAAAACATCCCGTAACTGCTCAGATCGCTTCTGATTTTGTTGATGGCAAGGCGAAAAAGCGGAGTTTACTACTGTAAATGAGCATTTTTCAACGCCGCTATCGGGAAAATCAGGAGTGATCTGAGCAGTTACCCCATGTAATATGTTGGCCAGTGGCTGGAATGTCCTGTTTTTCATAGTAGTCGAGTATTTCCTGAAGATCGCCCAGTGCAGAAGGTGAGAATTCAAGCTGCAGTATTGCCATTGATTGTTATAGCCCGAGCCTGCTCTCCACTTCGGTTAGATGGCTGCCTTTGCCCGCATCAATTTCTGAACTTCCTTGCATAACAGCGCGCATGAAGTCGCGTTCTTCTGCATCTTTCTCATAATCTTTCAGTGATTGGATGACGGCGACACCCTTGCCCCGACTGGTCAGTAGCACTGGTCGGTGCGTTTCGTCTGCCTGTTTGATCAGTTTTCCTGGGTTGATTTTAACTGATGAGAGCGGCACAACATCTTCAGAGAATTTGACATTCATCATACGACCTCCATGAAAGGCCTGTATTGTAGCCCCTGTGAACAGGGGTAGTAAACTTTCACATGTTCATGCTGCTTTGGAGTGCCTTGCAGCTCGCCAAGCGGATGTTGCGAGAGAATGCTCTGGAAGTTTGTCGCGTATGACAGACTCGGTATGCATTACCACGCAGGAGCGTGGGAACGAGAAAACAGCAGTTGGCCGGTGCTGCATCCCTTGCGCGTGATTCCGGGGGTTATCCCGATAGCGGCGTTGAAAAATGCTTATTTATAGTAGTAAACTCCGCTTTTTCGCCTTGCTATCAGAAAAAACAGAATCAATCTGAGCAGTTACAGCCATTTTTTGGTAGGGTGCTGAGTAGTTACAAAAAATTAAAAGATGGCAGATTGATCAAGCGCATTGGATCGACAAAGTCGGGTATCTGGGAGGTGTTGATGGCTGAGAAAGGTGCCGCGCGACAGCATACGGAGGAGGGGTAATATGAAGCGACAGGAACTGCTGGAACTGATCGCCAACGGTGAAAATTCAGGGGTCGAATTCAAGCTGGATGATATCCGTCCCGAACAGTTAGCGAAGGAGATCGTGGCTCTGGCCAACCTGAAAGGTGGGTATATTCTGCTGGGCGTTGCCGACGATAAAACGGTGGTGGGCATTACCAGAAGCAACCTGAGCGAATGGGTGGCCGATACGGTTTTTGCAAGGTATGTCCATCCGATTATTTTACCGTATTACGAGGAGGTTCTGCTGGATGACAGCAAGCGCATTGCCATCATTACCATGGGTCAGGAATGCTCCAAACCCTATGTAGTCAGAGCCAATGACCGCGAAACCGCTTATGTTCGAATCGGTTCTGTCTCTCGTCCGGCGACACGCGAACAACTCCTGATGCTGGGTTCAGCCAGCGGCTTCGTGCATTCAGAAATCATGCCGGTTCATCGTACCTGCTTTGAATCGCTTGATCTGGCGCGACTGGAAAATTATCTGCGGGATATTCTGAAAGACCCGGAAGTTCCTGAAACACGGG
>JAUZRF010000089.1 GCA_030950645.1 Mariprofundales bacterium | reverse complement strand
GCCTCTACCCGGTACTCACTTTTAAGTCGCTCGACGGTGACATCGAACTGCAGCGATCCGACCGCACCCAGGATATAGTCGCCAGTCATCTCTATTTGGAACACCTGCACCGCCCCCTCTTCGGCCAGTTGAATTAACCCTTTGTGCAGCTGTTTGCGTCGCATCGGATCGCGTAGCCGTACCCGACGAAACAGCTCCGGTGCAAAGTTGGGGATGCCGGTGAAGGCGAGTGGCTCTTTGTCGCTGAAGGTGTCGCCGATGCGAATGGTGCCGTGGTTGAGTATGCCGATGATATCGCCGGCATACGCCTCCTCTGCGTGGCTGCGCTCCTGCGCCATGAAGATGATGGCGTTGTTGATCGCTACCGGTTTGTTGATGCGGTGGTGGCGTACCTTCATCCCCTTTTGGAAGCGTCCTGAACAGATGCGGAAGAAGGCGATGCGGTCGCGGTGTGCCGGATCCATGTTGGCCTGAATCTTGAAGGCGAAGGCGGAGAATGCCTCCTCGGTGGGTTCTACCACGCGGGTGGTGGTCTCGCGCGGCTGTGGTGGCGGTGACATCTCGACAAAGGCATCCAGCAGCTCGCGTACACCAAAGTTGTTGACGGCACTGCCAAAGAATAGCGGGGTCTGGCTCCCTTTGTGGTACTCCTCCATGTTGAACGGGTTGGCGGCCCCCTCCAACAGCTCGATCTCCTCACGAAGCTCATCAGCCTGTGTGCCCAGCAGTTCGTTCAGGCGCGGATCGGCCAAATCCTTAATCACGCAATCGTCGGAACTGTTGCCCTCCTGCCCCGGCGTGAACAGGCGCAGGCTATGGGTGTAGAGGTTGTAGACGCCGCGAAACGCCTTGCCCATGCCGATCGGCCAGGTCAGTGGTGCGCATTCGATCTGCAGCTTCTCCTCAATGTCGGCGATCAGGTCGAGCGGGTGCAACCCCTCGCGGTCAAGCTTGTTGATGAAGGTCATGATCGGCGTGTTGCGCATGCGGCACACCGTCATCAACTTCTCGGTCTGTGCCTCCACCCCCTTGCCAGAATCGATCACCATCATCGCGGAATCGACCGCAGTGAGCACGCGATAGGTATCCTCAGAGAAGTCCTGATGGCCGGGGGTGTCGAGCAGGTTGATCTCATAATTTGTGCCCTGATGGGGATAACAGAACTTCATCACTGAGGAGGTGACTGAGATGCCTCGCTGCTGCTCGATCTTCATCCAATCGCTGGTGGCATGACGGGTTGCCTTGCGCGCCTTGACCGCACCGGCCATCTGAATCGCACCGCCAAACAGCAGTAGCTTTTCGGTCAGGGTGGTTTTTCCGGCATCGGGATGGCTAATGATGCCAAAGGTACGCCGCCGGGCGATCTCTCGTTCAAATTCAGTGGACATGATCGGTTTCCTTGGTTTTACGCCATCTATCCATCAACGCTCGGGGAGAGAGAATGGGGATATTACGGCAATATTGTGGTGGAAAATGCTTTGCATTGCCCGTTACCAAAGCCTCCGCGTGGGCCGCAATCGCAACCTCAAGAAACGGTGCATCATCGGAATCAGGAAGCGCCTGCAGGAGTGGTGTGGCACCGTGAAATTCTGATGAGGTGTTGAGGTATGCCATCAGTATGCCAATCTCGGTGGGTGCAAACCGAAAGCGGGGGCGCTGCAGTACCTCTTCATATTTAAACAAGATTCTGCCATCAACACAGAGCGTGATGGCCCCGGAAGTGATCAAACGAACCGTGTCCCCGCAGACGCCAAAGGGGGTGAGCAGACCAGAGACCAGCACATTGGTATCCACCACAAGCCGCATCGGTGCTGTGTTTCTACGGGAGTTTTTATGGGCAGGGGCATCGCTGCTCATTGGGTTTGCAACTGGTTCGTTATGATCAACGATTGCTGCGCGCGATCGAAATTTCGTTGTCGATTTCATCCATGGTGATGGTGTCGGTGCCTTGTTGCAGTGAATGTTGCTGAATGGCGCTGACAGCTTGTGTTGCGCGAACCTGTCTCCATGCGGCCAGGGATGTCTCGACATTGCTTCCCTCGACACTGGTTAACAGAGCAACCGGCCGTCCATTGCTGGTCACTACCATTTCGTGTTCATCGGGAAGATCCCGCCATATTTGTGCGGATTGGCTCCGTAGATCGCGTACGCTGATAAATTTCATACTGTCACCTCTATCGTCACGCAACTGTGTCTTCATGTGTGTGACATGTCAAGCAAAACGACCACGGATGGTCGTTTTGCGGTGGGATCGTGTTTTATGTGATAGTAAGTTGCAGGAAACGGCGTTTTCCAAGTTTAATCAGGAACTTGCCTTTTGTTAACTGTAGATCCTTGTCTTTGATTTTATTGCCATCAATGGAGAGCGCTCCCTGGCGGATCAGGCGCAGCGCCTCGCTGTTGCTTTTGGTGAGGCCGCTCATGGTTAGGGCGTGGGCGATCCATAGGGTATCGCCGTTGCTGGGTAGGGTCTGTTCGGGGATATCGTCGGGCAACTGGTGGTTGGCGAACACCTGCTCGAAACCCTTCCGTGCCTCGCCTCCTGCGTCCGCACCATGGAAACGATCCACTAGCCGTTCGGCCAACTGCTTCTTGGCCTCCATCGGGTGCATGGTGCGTACCTCATCAAGGTCGGCATCGGTGAGTAGCTCGTAATAGCGCAGCATGAGGTCATCGGAGATGGACATTAGTTTGCCGAATTGCGCATTGGCCGGTTCGGTGATGCCGATGTAGTTCCCCAACGATTTCGACATCTTATTGACCCCATCCAGCCCCTCAAGCAGTGGCATGGTGAGGATGGTTTGTGGTGGCTGGCCATAGGCTTGCTGCAATTGACGCCCCATCAAGAGGTTGAATTTCTGGTCGTTGCCGCCGAGCTCAATATCGGCCTTGAGTGCCACCGAGTCGTAGCCCTGAATCAGTGGGTAGAGGAATTCGTGGATCGCGATGGCGTGGCCAGCTTGGTAACGCTGAGCGAAGTCGTTGCGCTCCAGCATGCGGGCGACGGTGGAGTGTGCGGCCAGTCGGATCAGGTCATTGGCGCTAAGCGGGTTGAGCCATTCGGAGTTGAAGCGTACCTCGGTTTTCTCTTGATCCAAGATGCGAAACACCTGCTGCTTGTAGGTCTCGGCATTGGTGGCCACCTCCTCAGGCGTTAACGGTGGTCGGGTCTCATTTTTACCGGTGGGATCGCCGATCATGCCGGTAAAATCCCCGATCAGAAACAGCACCGTGTGGCCGCATTGCTGGAACTGGCGCAGCTTTTCCAGCAGTACGGTGTGGCCGAGGTGGAGATCGGGCGCGGTGGGGTCGAAGCCCGCTTTGATGCGCAGCGGTCGCTGTTTTTCAGCGGCGAGTTCGAGTTTTTGCCGTAAGCCGCCGTCGGGAAGGATCTCTCCGACACCGCGACGGAGTAGCGTGAGTTGTTGGTCAATATTCAATGGTTTTAATTCCTAGGAAAATGCGATTCTCTGGTGGCTTCAGTCGCACGATCAAGCGCGGTGATCGCTTGATCGATCGTCGCATCCTGTTGGTTGTTGGCTAGCGCATCAACAATGATTCGTGCGCTAAGGCAGAGGCGCAGTGCGCCTATTGGGGTGCCGTCGCTGCCTAAGCCGCCACGAATGGGGCGGCCAAACTGGATGCGGGGAGTGCCCGAGTGCTGGAGGTGTTGGTAGATGGTGAGGGTTTGGGACAGGCTGCACCAAGGGGCATCGGGCTGTGGACGAAGCCGAAAAGGGAAAATGGTAGGGAGAGGAGCAGCAGTGGTGGGCAGGGGGGCAAGCAAGGGGTGCTTTTGCAGGTGATCGGTGATGACTGTGTTAAATTTGGCAGTAAAACCGTCAATTTGTGACGGGATTAGTTGTTGGAGTTGTTGCAGGGTGTCTAGCGCCACCTGCCAGCGCACCAGCAGGCCGGGATGGATGCGTTGGGTGGTGGGAGGTTGGGGAAAAGCTGGATTCCAGCCTTCGCGGGCATGACGGGGAGGGATGAGCAGGGCGGCGGAGAAGCTTGGTCCGGCAAGGAATTTGGAGCCGGTAATCGCCACCATGAGGCCATGCTTCAGGTAATTGCGCAGGGTGTCGGTGCTGAAACGGAACTGGCAGCCATCCACCAATAGTTGTACTCGCTCAGGAAACTGATCGCGCAGCTTGCGTGCGCAGGGCAGCGAGGGGGCGATGATCCCGCTTTTGGATTGATCAACTAGCACCAACAACACCTGCCTTCCGGCCTCAATGGCCTGTTGGGTGTGGGTGCGAAAGTCATCATCAATCGCTGTGCTCGCCCGTGGTGCGCCATCGGCATGGCGAATGGCGATCTCGCGGCAGTGATTTCCGTTGTCTGCTAGCGCAGTCGGTACGCCACGGCCTGTTTCGCTGGCCTCTACCATCAACACCTGCAATGGATGCGTTGGTGGGATTTGCGCTACAGCTAAACGGTGGGCGCTGGTGCCTGACTCGGTTAGGTGGATTGATGTCGCTTGTTCCAGTTGCAGTGCGGCACGCAACGCTTGTTGAATCCGAGTGATATGGTGGGCGAATACCTGCTCAGGGGGTTGGTTGTGCATCTCTTCGGCGAGTTGATTGCGCAGACGATCCGCAATGGCAAGGCCGCGTGGCGAGATGGTGGATGCGGTGGAGGATCCGAAGCAGAGCAGTTCGGAATCGGGGGTAGGGCGGCACAGGTAGTGGTTGGCTCCGGTGGTTGGATCGAGGGATAATCGCGGGTCGCTGCCTGCGATGAGTAGCGCCTCTGTGGGGGGGAGTTCAGGCAAGCGGTTCTATGCCGTAACTTTTCCGTAGCGCATCAGCATGCTCTGGAAGGCGGCAAAGGTTTTCTCCATCTGTGGTCGCTTGTAGGGGAAGGTGTCGACCGGATCCATGGCGTGGACGATGGCACTGGTGTCGACCTCAAAGATCAGCAGGGTGCCATCGGCCAATTCGGCGCAATCGAGGATCAGGTAATCGAGGTTGAGACGGTGGCGAATGTGGGCGCAGGCTTGTTGCTGGCGGACGCCAAATCCGCTACTGAAGCTTTTCATACTCGCCGCCTCTTCGGCACATTTATCAGCATTTCCAACCATATCTGCATTGAGGTAGTGCACGATCCAGTGCGAGGAGATCGCTAGATGGCAGATCAAGGGCTCGCCATCAATCAGTGCGATGCGGTATTTACGAAACTGCCCATCCTCCGAGGAGTAATCGACGAAACGGGAGATGTAGAATTGTGTCGCATCCTGCTCTGCCAGATAGGGGGGAATTTCCGTGGCTTGATCGAGACGGGCTAAGCCATGGCCCGCATGCGAATGGACTGGGCGGATAATAATCGGGAAGTCGTGTGGATGCAGGAACTCCGTCACCTGCAATGCGCCCGTGGCCAACTGTTGCAGTTGGGTTCGGTCTACCCGCACCGATTCCGGCATGTCGACGCCGGGGGTCTGGCGTAGGGCGGCGGCGGCATCTTCGCGGGTGGTTTGCATGATCTGTGAGGGTTTGTTGAGCAGTGGAATTGGGCAGTCGCGAAGCTGTTCGTCAAGTTGCCGTAGCAGAGGTTGGTTGCGATCGGACTCACCAACGGCGACCAAGGCTAGGTCATAGCTCGCCAAATCCTGCGGCAGTGGCGCGCCGAGTTGCATGAAGTGGAGATCCATCGCGATGGTGGAGCCCTCAAGCAGGAACTCCAGCGGGGTGTTGTCCATCAAATCGCCTGCACCCACCAGCGCCAGTATTCGTAACGATGGCGATGGCGGGCTACTCGCTAGGTGATAGCGCTGCTGTTGGGCAATCGCAGCGGCTTGCAGCTCCAACGCCGCATCATGTTCATGGGCAAGAAAGAACAGGGTGGCTAGATCCATTTTTATCGCTGCATTCTCAGGGTCTTGTTGGATGCGATCCATCAACTGTTGTCCGATCGATCCTAGATCGGCTCCGGTGAAGGCGTAGGCGGTGAGTGGGGCAAGGCCAATCAAGGTGTTGGCGGCGGTAGGAAGGGTGATGGGGTTGGTCATGGGGTTACGAGGTGCTCCGATGGGTGGGGATTTGGTAGGCGATTGCTGCGGCTTCGGTGGCATCGATCAGGCGGATGATATCCTCACTGCGGGTGCGGTGGTTGACGATAGCGGCACGGATAACACTGCGTCCGGCAACCGTGGCCAGGGAGGGCGCCGCCAGTCCCGAACACTGAATATGGCGAACGATGGCGCGGTTGAGGGCATTGAGCTGCTCGGGTGTGAGGGGGTCGTCGTCCGTGTGAGAACGGATCTCAGAGCCAGTGTGGTAAAAGCAGACGATATTGAGCGACACCGGTGCTGCCAGCTCCAGTTGCGGGTGATCGGATACCAATTGCTCCAACTCGCGCGCCAGTTGGCAGCAGTGGGAGATCATGGCGCCCAGTTTTTCGCTGCCGAATGCTTTGAGGGTGAACCACACCTTGAGGGCACGGAATCCGCGCGACAGATCAATGCCATAATCGCATGGCCACGGCGTGTTGGCGGCCAGCCCGTGCGTCTCGCGTTGCAGGTAGCTGTCGGTGGCGGCAAAGCTGCGTTGATGGAGCGCGCCATCGCGAATCAGCACCAGTCCAGCATCGTAGGGCACCTGTCCCCATTTGTGAAAATCCATCGCCAGCGAATCGGCCATCTCGATACCGCGCAGGCGGGGGGCGATCTCTGGCGCCAGGATGGATAATGCGCCAAAGGCACCGTCGATATGGAGCCAGAGTTGCTCCCGTTGCGCAATTGCACTCAGTGCGGCCAGATCGTCGATGGCGCCAGTATTGACGGTGCCGGCACAGCCGACGACGAGCCACGGACTTTTCCCCTGTGCGCGATCCTCCGCGATCTGCTGCTGGAGGGAGAGAAGATCGATCTGCTGCTGCCCATTGCAGGCAACCTTGCGTAGCGCCCCACGGCCAAGTCCGATCACATCCAGCGCGCGGGCAATGCAGCCGTGTACCTCGGATGAGGCGTAAGCGACTAGGGTGTCTGTGGGGATACCCTGCTCCTGCGCACGATTGCGAGCAGTGGTAAGTGCGATCAGGCTGGCGGATGAGGTGCCAGCGACCAATACCCCGCTGGTTGGCTCAGGCAGGGCAAAGAGTTGGCGCATCCAGTCGATAATCTGCCGTTCTACCTCAAGTGGAATCTGATTGCGTCCGCCGAGATTGGCATTAAGTCCCGCCGCCAGCATCTCTGCCACCATGCCTACCGGCGTGCCACCGCCATGCACCCAGCCCATGAATCCAGGATGGGTGTTGCCCACTGCAAAGGGTAAAATATATTGCATGAATTCAGCGTGGAGCACGGAAAGTGCGGTTTCACCTTTGGGTAGCGGGGATTTAAATCGTTGGCGGATCGCCTCTGGTGCTGGTTGCCATACTGGGCGCTGGCGGAGGGTTTGCAGGTGATCGATCATATCGTCGAGCATCTGATGGCTTTGGGTGCGGAAATTATCCCAATCATCAGGATCTAGCACGCCTCCTAATACCGCATCCATTCCAGATGCTGCACTAGGTGTTCGCTGCATTGCCTGATGATGGTGTGCGCTGCATCTATTTTTGCCGATTGGCGTGCGGTGGTACTGGCGCCTTCGAGTGCGGCAATGAGGAAGTGGGCGGCGCTGGTGGTGTCGAGATTCGCACGCACCTGTTGCTGTTGTTTCCCCATCTCCAGCACCCCTATGATCCCTTCGCGCCACATGGTGAAGATCTGCTCGCAGCTATCGCGAAAGTCGCGATCTAGTGGTGCCATCTCCTGCGCTAGCAGCGCCAGTGGACACCCCATCAGAATGGCCTGTTCGTCAAGTTTATCCCCATCACTAAGCTTTTGTTCATCACTAAGCTTTTGTTCATTACTAAGCTTTTGTTCATTACTAAGCGCGCCGAGTTGCATGCGTTGCTCGGTAGCGCGAAATAGATCTTGGAGAATATCGATCGGATTGCCTACTTGTTCGAGCGGTTCTAGCCAGCGTTCATAGATTAGTGGTGCAATAATCTGTTCGATTACCGCTAGTGCCAACGCTTTTTTGGTGGGGTAATGGTGGAAAAGCGCGCCTTTGGTGAGGTTGGAACGCTCAAGAATGGCTTGAATACTGGTGCCGTGGAAGCCGTGCCGGATCAGCTCGCGGAAGGCGGCGTCGAGCAGTTGCCGTTTGGTCGCTTTTGGTTGTTTAGGTCGTCCCATACCGTGCGGTATGTTAGACACGCCACGCAGGAGGTCAACTGCAACGCATCAAAGCTGGATATTTTAGGTCGAATATCCAGGGAATTCAAGGTTCGCTTGCTTAAAGTTTCATTCTTCATAATCTCATGCGCTATGTGTCAATAGATATATCTCTAATAGGGAGGGGTGCTGATGATTTTTGTGGTGGATGATAATGCATCAATACGCGAGATGCTGGATGCGATATTGAGTGCTGAAGGGTATGATGTATCCAGTGCCGAAGGTGGTGAAGCGGCAATAATTCAGCTAAAGCAACGCATTGCGCAAGGGCAGCCGTTGCCGCAATTGGTGTTGCAGGATTTGACCATGCCCTACAAAACTGGGTACCAGACCATGGCGGAGATGCGCACTTTGCCGGGTTTTGATGCGGTGCCAGTGGTGATTATCAGTGCGTTTCCAGAGGATGAAGAGCGACCTCGTGCATTGGCTGCCGGTGCTGCGGATTATCTGTGTAAACCGTTTAAAATTCCCGACTTGCTTGATGTGGTGGCACATTATGTTCCGGGTGTAGTGGATGGGCTCTAATATGATTGAGGAGGGTCGAAGGGTGAGTGATAGAAATGTGCGAGCAGGTGGGGGATTAGATTATATGCGGGTAGTGATCGTGGGAGCAGGCCGTGGTGGAGCCGCAATGTTGGGCGTGCTGCATTCCGATAGTAATATTGAAATCGTTGGCGTGGTGGATGCCAATGATGCTGCACAGGGGTTGGCATTGGCGCGGCGATACGGGATTCCAGTGGCGGATTCGATTGACAAAATGGAGGGCTATGCGCTGGCGATTAATGTCACCGGACAGGCGGAGCTGTCGGAGGTTATTCGTCAGCATCTCCCTGAAGGGGCGGAGCTAATTGAGGGTGTCTCGGCGCGTTTTTTTTACGATCAATTGATCAAACGCCAGCAGGAGCAGGAGCATATTCAGGCGATGTTGGCCGACCTCGCCCATCTCAACAATCTCGGGCAGCGCCTCAATGCCGTCGATAGCCTCGATGAGATGCTTACCATGGTGCTCAATGAGGCGATGTTTGTGGCGCAAGCTCCGGCAGGGAGTGTGTCGCTCTATGATGCTGAGGCACATCATTTGGCGCTGGAGGTGTCGCATGGCTTCAGTGCGGCCTTTGATCACCAGGCTTCGTGGCCGGTGCGTGCAGGTGGCTTGACTGAGCAAATTCTGAACTCACGCAAACCCTTCGTGGTGAATGATGTGCATGATTCATCGGTGGGATTTACCCCTAATGCGGTGTTGGATCGGGAAGGGGTTGAGGCACTCTTGGCGGTGCCATTGGTGCTCGATGATCTCCCGGTTGGCATCCTCTATGTTGATGACTTTGTGCCGCGCGAGTTTGAAACAGAGCAGTTGCGCCTGATCTCGCTCCTAGCTGGTCAGGCGGCACAATCCATTCAGAAGGTGCGCATGATCAAAGAGCTGCATCGAGGAAAGGATGCGTTGACCAGCCTCAATGAGGATCTGGAAGCGCGGATCATGACTCGCACCCGCGACCTGCGCATGGCCAACGAGGAGTTGGTGCGCGTCGGTCAGGCCAAGTCGCAGTTTATCAGCAATATGTCGCATGAGTTGCGCACGCCACTGACCTCGATCAATGGTTTCTCCGAGTTGTTGATCGACGAGTTGTTTGGCCCGATCAACGACCAACAACGCAGTTACCTAGAAAATATTTTAAGCTCGGGCAAGCATCTGCTGGAGCTGATAAACAGGATTTTGGATATGGCCAAGATCGAGTCGGGACGGATGGGTCTTGAGCTTGATCGCTTTGATGTATCACGGGTTATCGAGGATGTGTGCAATGTGTTGCAGGGCTTTGCCGCCAAGGCGGGCGTTACGCTAGAGTTTGCGGTGGATGATGGCGTGCCGGTGATGTTGATTGACCGTACCAAGTTTAAGCAGATTCTCTATAATCTCTGTTCCAATGCGCTTAAATTCAGTCCTGAGGGCGGAGTGGTAACGGTACGCGCACAGATGGTGGAATTGCCAGCTACCGGTGATGGGCAGCAGGTGCTACAGGGATTGCGGGTCAGTGTGCAAGATCAGGGAATAGGCATCGCTAAGAAGGATATTCAACGCATCTTCAACCCCTTCGAGCAAGTAGATGGTGGCCATGCCCGCCGCTTTGAAGGTACGGGATTAGGGCTATCGCTGACCAAACGGCTGGTGGAACTCCATGGCGGAAATGTCGATGTCACCAGCGAGCTAGAGCAGGGGAGCTGCTTCTCCTTCACCTTGCCGGTTGAGACTGTGGAAGAGGAGGCGTTGCTGGCTCAGCATGGTCGGATTGAACGCAGGTCTGAAGACGACAGCATTGCAACGCCAGTGCAGGTAACGCTCAAGGATCACCATAAACTGACATCGGTGGCACCGGATGCGCCGCTGATTCTGGTGGTGGATGATGATCAGGGATCGCAGGAGTTGGCTACCCTCTATCTCACTGAGGCCGGTTATCGGGTTTGTCGTGCCTCTGATGGCTATGAGGCGCTGGATCGTGCCCGTGAGGAACATCCATTTTTGATTATGCTTGATGTGATGATGCCGGGCAAGGATGGCTGGGAGGTATTGCAGGAGCTGAAACTTGACCCATCCACTGCTGAGATTCCGGTGATGATGTGTTCGGTGGCCGAGGGGCAGGAGCTCGGGGTGGCGTTGGGAGCGACCGATTACATCTCCAAGCCGATTAATCGTAAGGCACTCTCCGCCAAGCTCGCTGCCCTCAGTTTGGGACGCAAACGGGGAGGGCAGACCACCCATATTCTGGCGGTGGATGATGATGCCAAGATTCGAGAGCTCTATGTCGGTGCATTGTCGGCCGATGGCTATCGGGTGCATACCGCTGCCAGTGGGCGCGAGGCGTTGGAGAAGGCTGCGGCGATTGAGCCGGATGTGATTCTGCTTGATTTGATGATGCCGGAGATGGATGGTTTTGCTGTGGTGGAGGCGCTTAAACAGCATCCTCGGTTGCATGATATTCCGGTGATTGTGGTGACAGCGAAAGAGTTGACGGTGGCTGAGCGCATGCAACTGGCTGGTAAGGTGGAAGATCTGGTGAGCAAAGAGGGGATCAGCAAGGAAAGTCTGATTGCCCAAGTGCACCATTTTGAGCAGATATACCCGCAGCGTGCGGGTCTACAGGATCCAGTGAGTGGCTTGCTCAACCACCGCTACTTGCAGCTACGCTTGAGCCAGGAGATTAGCCGCGCAGCGCGTACTGAACAGCCGTTTAGTGTGGTACTATTTGATATTGATGACTTTAATAAATTTTGTGAGGTGGCGGGTCAGGCTAATGCCCAAACTGCACTGCACAAGATTGGCGAATTTCTGCTGCGTGATTCGCGCGGCTCTGATGTTGCCAGCCGTTATCGGATCGATGAATTCGCGATCGTGCTCACTGGAACCGAGCAGGCGGCAGCGGTGCGGGTGGCGTCGCGCTATCGTAACACCATCGAAAGCTACCCCTTCCCGAAAGAGGAGACCTTGGGTGAGCATGGATTGACGGTTAGTGCTGGCGTGGCGCACTATCCCGAAGATGGTGCTACACCGGAGGAGTTGATGGCATCATGCCAAAAGATGGTTCGTAAAGCCAAGGACGAGGGGAAGAATCGGGTGGCATATATTCAAGCAGGAGAGGTGACTATAATATGAGTGGATCAGGGAGTGGATCAGGAGTGGTGATCGGCAGAGAGATATTGCTGGTCGATGATAACCCAAACAATTTAATGTTGTTTGCGGCACTGTTGCAGGCCAATGGCGCCAAGGTGCGCAGCGCGGAGTCGGGCGAGGCATGCCTGACTACGGTGGTTGATGCGGTGCCAGAGTTGATCTTGCTCGATATCCAGATGCCGGGGATCGATGGCGTGGAGACGCTCAAGGAGTTACTCAAGATGGAGACGATCAAGGGTAAGGTTCCGGTGGTGGCGCTGACCGCCAATGCCATGGATGGTGATCAGAAACATCTGTTGGCCGAAGGCTTCAATGGCTACATGGCTAAGCCAATCAATACCCGAAGCTTTGTCAGCGAGGTCGCTGCATACCTTGAGTGATCCTCACTGTTTTCGCAATGGGGGGCGGATCTGATCAAGAATAGTAACTACTCAGGTCACTCCCGATTTTCCCGATAGCGGCGTTGAAAAAAGCGCATTTACAGTAGAGTCTCTTGCAAAACTCTGGGTGGATTTTCTTGTTCCCATGCTCCAGCGTGGGAACAGATACGGGGGTTAAGGCAGCATGATGAGTATGCTATGCATTCCCACGCAGGAGCGTGGGAACGAGAAGCGACCTGAGCAGTTACGGGATGTTTTCAATGGGTGCTGACTA
>JAUZRF010000088.1 GCA_030950645.1 Mariprofundales bacterium | reverse complement strand
GAGTACAAGGAGATGCAGCGCAGTGTGCTATTTGCACATGAGCATGCTTCGACGCCGTAATCGGGTAAATCACAGCCTTCTAGTAATCTCGCCCCTGATGGGTTCGAGTACAAGGAGATGCAGCGCAGTGTGCTATTTGCACATGAGCATGCTTCGACGCCGTAATCGGATCCATCAGGGGCGAGATTACATGCCTAGGGATTGCATCTGCTCGTCTGCCCAATGAATCGCTTGCAGGTAGCACTGCATCATTTGATGTGCATCAAAATCGGGCATGATCAGGCACATCGCTTCAACCTGCTGCCACTCATTATACTCAACAAACCGGATCAAGTTAAGCAATTTACCCATATCCGACTTTGCATCGAGCAGTCCATCGCGCACGGCTTGAGGTAGGGCGATATCCTCGACGGCTTCGCGCATCGGACGATCTAGCAGGGCATCCAACACCGAGAACATGCCAAGGACGAAATAATCGGCACGGTTTTTGAGCTGCAGATAGTCTGCCACCAGTTCTAGGGCGCGACCGCGCAGTAGTGAGATCTTGATTAGCTCCGAGGGCTTGTTTTCACCGAGTGATGCCAGTGATAGCAGCGATAACCAGCGCCGGATATTTTTCAATCCCAGCAGGGTGAGTGCTTGTCCAATTGAGGTGATTTCCCGTTTCATGCCGAAAGCAGCCGAGTTGATGTGTTTGAGTAGACGGTAGGAGAGGGCGACATCCTGCTTGACGACATCTTCGATTTCGTCAATGGCCTCAGCGCCCATTACTTTCTGTAATGCACGAAGTACCGCCATTTTGTTCTCAGGCAGACTTTTGCCCTTGATCAAATCGGGCTGGCAGAAAAACTGTCCTTGGTAGAAATCAAAATTGAGCGCTTTGCACTCTTCGAATATTTCATGCCTATCCACGCCGTCGATCAGCAATTTCACCGGGTATTTGCGGATCTGTTGCAGCTCCTCTTTGAGGCAGTGGTGTGATATGGCATAATGCAGCTTCACTACATCTGCCAATTCAATCGCTGCGGCAAGTTGTGACGAGTTGATGTAGTCGTCGAGCACAATGGTGTAGCCTTGGCTTTTTAGCTTCTTTATTCCGTCGAGGAGCTCACCGGTGATTGGGGTGCCACTCAACAGTTCAAATGAAACGGTGTCTGGTGGCAACTGCTCCAGCAGATCGTCGATCAAGAAGCTTCCGGTCGCATCAATATGAACCTTGTGGTGGCCAGAAAGCTTGTCCAGACCAATATCCATCAAGCTGTGTACCAGCACTTGCGCGGTCTCTACTGCGGCATTGGCGTGTTGTTTTTCTCCCGGCATTCGTGCTAGAAGTTCATAGGCAATGACCTTGAAGTTATGGTCGAAAATTGGCTGGCGGCCAACGAATACTTCTTGCACAATAATGCTCCTTGGTAGGCTGGTGGATAGTGATATGTTGCCTGTTTGTTTTCCGCTTGCTTTCCGCTTGCTTTCAAGAGGCAGCCAACGCATGCTGCGCTGCCATGGAAACATTGCAACCCGTATCGCCCCATTTTGATGCCGAAGAAATTGCCAAGTTTGAGGCCATGGCGGCGGAGTGGTGGGATCCCGAGGGTCGTTTTCGTCCGCTACACCGTATTCAACCGATTCGGTTGGATTATATTGGTCGCCATACCCCGTTGCACGATACCACGGTGCTGGATGTAGGCTGTGGTGGTGGACTGTTGGCCGAAAGTATGGCGGTGCGTGGAGCCAAGGTGGTTGGGATTGATCGTTCGCCCAAGGCATTGGCTGTGGCGCGGGCGCATGCGAGCCAGTCGGGTGTGGTGGTGGAATATGTCGAGAATGATGCGGAGCAGTGGCAGCAGAGCCATGTTGGGGCGTATGATATCATCACCTGTTTGGAGGTGCTGGAGCATGTCCCAGATGTAGAACGCACCGTGGCGGCCTGTGCGGCGATGCTCAAGCCAGGCGGAACCCTCTATTTTGCTACGCTGAATCGGACGCCGGTGAGTTGGCTCAAGGCGATCGTTGGTGCGGAGTATCTGCTGGGATGGTTGCCCAAAGGGACGCATGATTATCAGAAGTTTATTCGCCCATCGGAGATGGCGCAGGCGCTCAAAGGGGCGGGGTTGGAGCTGGCTAATTTGCGCGGGCTCTGCTTTGATCTGCTGGGCGACCGGTTTTATGAGGGAGAGGATCTATCTGTAAATTATATCGGGCATGCGATCAAGGGATAATGTGGGTGGGCACAAGATTTTTCTTGGTATGCGGCACCCTGTTGCTCGGGGTGATGGCAGGTGTTGCCTCTGCCAGTGCTGCGCCAGTGGATCTTGATGCCAATCAGGTTGAGGAACATGCTGATGGTTCGATTACCGCACGAGGCGATGCGCATGTAGTGCGTGAGGGCACGGATCTTTACGCCCGATCGCTTACTTATCAGCCTAAGACCAGTATGCTTGATCTCTATGGTCAGGTGTACATTGATAGTCCTGAGCGGGAAATTCATGCCCGTTCGGGTCATCTTGATTTGACGCATCACACTGGCCACTTTCACCAGGTGCAGATTACCCTTGTGAGTGGTGAGCATGCCCAAGCGGTCGAGGCCAAGCAGGTATCTCCGCACCATTTTACGATGGAGCATGCTAAGTTTACCGTCTGTCCGCCCGGTGATGCCCCGTGGTGGCTCTACGCCAGCCATGCGGATCTGGATCAGGATGCGGGGGTCATTACCCTGCACAATGCCCGTTTTGTGATGGGTGGGGTGCCGCTGCTCTATTCGCCCTATTGGCAGTATCCACTGAAGCGTCGTTCGGGGATGTTGTTGCCGGAGATCGGCTTTGGTAAACGGCGTGGCAC
>JAUZRF010000087.1 GCA_030950645.1 Mariprofundales bacterium | reverse complement strand
ATGGCGGTGGAAACCCTGATGTTCCAGACCGGCTATCTCACCATCCTCAAAAAAGAGCCGCTGGGTAATCGCTATGGCTTTGAGCTCGGCTTTCCGAATCGGGAGGTTAAAATGAGTCTGAGCGATGCCATGCTACACACCCTAGTGGCGCAGCCCGAGGCTCGGGAGCGCAACCTACAAGGGGTATATCGGGCGTTGGAGCAGGCCGATATGGCGGCGCTGCGCGCCAGCTTTCACGCCTTTTTCGCCGCGATTCCGCACGACTGGTACCGCAAGAATCAGATGGCCAACTACGAGGGCTACTACTGCTCAATCGTCTACTGCTATTTTGCCGCCCTAGGGCTGGATGTGGTCGCCGAGGATGTCACCGCCAAGGGGCGCATCGACCTGACGGTG
This sequence comes from Mariprofundales bacterium, assembly GCA_030950645.1. Lineage (GTDB taxonomy): Bacteria > Pseudomonadota > Zetaproteobacteria > Mariprofundales > J009 > JAUZRF01. Next base: position 52,186 of record JAUZRF010000087.1, on the reverse strand, counting down.
AAGCTGGGTGAGCGCATCTTCATCATCGAATTCAAGGTGGTGGAGATGACCGACACTGGCAGTGCATTGCAACAGATCGAGGCCAAACGCTACTACGAAAAGTATGTCGGCCAGGGCGAGCTATGGTTAATCGGAGTGGCATTTGCCAGCATCGACCGCAACATCGTTGGCTTTGAGACCAAACGGCTGTAGGAGTACCTCATGATTCGATTCCTCATTACCTGCCTGCTGCTCACCTTGAGCATACCCGCCATCGCTGGGCAGACCTTCTCCGCGCAATCAACTTCGGTGCAATCCACAGTGGTGATTAGCGACGGAACCTCCTGCATGGGCTACGATAAATCGCGCAAGCAGACCGTGCATGATGCCCTGACTGAGGCCAAGCGCATGGCCAGCGAACAGGCCGCCACCCACATCAAAAGCCAAACGCTGATCAAAGATGCCGAGGTGCAGAGTGATCTAATATACGCCTTTGCCAAGGCTACCGTGACCATTATCAAAGAGATGAACAAGCACTGGGATACCGAGCCAGGAATGGGAGAGTGCTATTTTATCCGCATTCAGGCCGAGGTGAAACCTGAGCCCAAGGTGATGCAAAAAGTAAGCCGAGTCACCACCATGGATGACCCCAGCAAACCCCTTACCGTACAGCTCTGGACCGACAAACCGCGCTACCATCGGGGAGAGCATGTCCACATCTATCTGCGTGGAAACAAGCCTTTTTATGCCCGCTTGATCTACCATGATGCGGCTGGCCAGCAGATCCAACTGCTCCCCAACCCCTACCGCAAAAACAACTACTTCCAGGGCGGTGCCTCCTACGCCATCCCCGCGACGGGCAAGGATCGGTTTGACCTTGAGGTGTCGCCACCCTTTGGCAACGAGAAGATCACCCTCTATGCCAGCACCGCGCCCTCTGGAGATCTATCGCTACAACAAGCGGGAAGCGTCTATCAGGTTACCACTACAGCGAAGAATATCGCCGTGCGTACCCGTGGAATCACGCTGATAGCCGCCCCGTTGCAAACCGGCGGAAAACCGGCTCCAGTTCTGAATGAACTATCTGAATTTTCTGAGATATCCGTAGAATTACGCACAGAAAAATAGCCGCAAGACTCCTCAGCATGGTGGCCAAGCAAGGCGATTAAACTTAGTCTTGCCGCTGGTGTAATAATTCAGATCACTTTTTTATTTTCCCGATAACTGCGGTGAAAAATGCACATTTACGGTAGTAAACTTAAGGTTTTTCGCCTTGCTATCAGGAAAATCAGCAGCAATCTGAGCAGTTACAGCCATTTTCTGGTAGGGTGCCGAGTAGTTACCCGTCGGTAAAGGTTGCAAGATACCATCCATCAGGGTGAATATGCGTATCATGCGGGTGTAGTACAATGGTAGTACAGCAGCTTCCCAAGCTGAGAACGAGGGTTCGATTCCCTTCACCCGCTCCACCCCGCCACTCCTGACAACATAACGCGATGCAAGTTACAGATGTAACTGCTCAGCTCACTCCCGGTTTTCCCGATAGCGGCGTTGAAAAATCCTCATTTATAGTAGTAAACTTAAGCTTTTTCGCCTTGTTATCAGAAAAACTGGAAGCAATCTGAGCAGTTACAGCCATTTTCTGGTAGGGTGCTGAGTAGTTACGAACAGACTCTCATTCGTTCCGCTTTCGATGTTGTAGTAAGGAGCTTTTCAAACATGCCTGCATACCGTTCCCGCACCTCTACCCATGGCCGCAATATGGCTGGCGCCCGCGCGCTATGGCGTGCTACCGGCACCAAAGATGGCGATTTTGATAAGCCGATCATCGCCATCGCCAACTCCTTCACCCAATTCGTGCCCGGCCATGTTCATCTCAAGGACTTGGGTCAGATGGTGGCGCGCGAGATTGAGGCTGCGGGCGGCGTCGCCAAAGAGTTCCACACCATCGCCATCGATGACGGCATCGCCATGGGGCATAGCGGCATGCTCTACTCGCTGCCATCGCGCGAGATCATTGCTGATTCGGTGGAGTACATGGCCAACGCCCACTGCGCGGATGCCCTGATCTGCATCTCCAACTGCGACAAAATCACCCCCGGCATGATGATGGCCGCGATGCGGCTCAACATCCCCGCGATCTTCATCTCCGGTGGGCCGATGGAGGCGGGTAAGGCGCTGATTGACGGCGAGGAGCGCAAACTCGATCTGATTGACGCCATGATCGTGGCCGGTGATGACAAGGTGAGTGATGCCACCGTGGCCGAATACGAACGAAGCGCCTGTCCCACCTGCGGTTCGTGTTCGGGCATGTTCACGGCCAATTCGATGAACTGCTTGGCTGAGGCACTGGGGCTGGCGCTGCCCGGCAACGGCTCACTGCTTGCCACCCACGCGGATCGCAAGAATCTGTTCCTGCGTGCGGCACGCCGCATCGTCACCATCACCAAACAGTACTACGAGCAGGATGATGCCTCCCTGCTGCCGCGCGCCATTGGCAATAAAGCAGCATTTGAGAATGCCATGATGCTCGATATCGCCATGGGCGGCTCGACCAACACCGTGCTTCACCTGCTCGCCATCGCCCAAGAGGCAGAGGTTGATTTCACCATGGCAGATATTGATCGCCTCTCCCGCCAAGTCCCCAACCTGTGCAAGGTGGCGCCATCAACCCAGCGCTATCATCTAGAGGATGTGCACCGCGCGGGCGGGGTTTATGCCATTCTGGGCGAATTGGCACGAGGTGGCCTGCTCCATCGCGACACCGCCACCGTCGATGGCAAGCTGGCCGATGCCTTGGCCAAATGGGATATCACGGGCGGCGACACCGAGGCTGCGGAATTCTACCGCGCCGCACCCGGTAATGTGCCAAACTTGCAGGCATTTTCTCAGGATAAACGCTACCCAACGCTCGATCTCGACCGCGAGCAGGGGTGCATCCGCGATGTGGCGCATGCCTACTCGCAGGATGGAGGGTTGGCGGTACTCTCTGGAAATATCGCGATACGCGGCTGCATCGTGAAAACTGCTGGGGTCGATACCTCAATCCTCACCTTCACCGGGGCGGCACGGATCTTTGAGAGCCAAGATGCGGCGGTAGATGCGATTCTCAATGACAAAATCCGCGCCGGAGATGTAGTACTGATTCGCTACGAAGGCCCCAAGGGTGGCCCCGGCATGCAGGAGATGCTGTACCCAACCAGCTATCTGAAATCAAAGGGGTTAGGTAAGGCATGTGCCCTGATCACCGATGGACGATTCTCAGGTGGAACCTCCGGCCTCTCCATCGGCCACGCCTCACCAGAAGCTGCGGAAGGTGGTACCATCGGACTGGTCGAGGAGGGGGATCGCATTGAGATCGACATCCCCAACCGCACCATCCATTTGGCGGTCGATGACGAGACCCTCAAGACGCGCCGCGATGCGATGGAGGCCAAAGGCGCGGATGGCTGGAAGCCGATAGGTCGTCATCGCCAAGTCTCTCAAGCACTCAAAGCCTACGCCGCCATGACCACCAGCGCAGATCGCGGTGCGGTACGAGATATCTCACAATTACGCTAACGCGGTAAGTCACAACCATGGCAGCAACGGCAACAACCCCACCCCTGATCGCCTGCCCCGAATGCGACCTGCTACACCAAATAACGCCCCTCACTGGGGAGGGAGGAAAGGCACACTGTAGTCGCTGCGGTGCTAAGCTCTATCAGAAGGATCCTAGCGCACTGGATCGCACGCTCGCTTTTTATCTGGCTGCGCTGATCTGCTTTATCTTCGCCAATCTATACCCCTTCCTATCGCTCAAGATTGGTGCACGGATAGAAACGGTGCATCTGACCAATAGCATATGGACACTACAGCAGCATGGCATGCCACTGCTTGGGCTACTGGTGCTACTCACCAGCCTGCTATTTCCGCTACTGATGATGATTGGACACCTCTACCTGCTCCTGCCACGCAAGTGGGGGATCACCGCTCCGGGTAGTGGCTGGATCTTCCGACTATTGCACCACATCACGCCATGGAGCATGGTCAGCATCTTCGTGCTCGCCTCCCTAGTCGCCGTGGTCAAGTTGCTCGATATCGCCGAAATCATCCCCGGCATTGGTGCTGCGGCCTTTGTCCTCATGATGCTATTCACTGCTGCGGCAGAGGCGAGTTTCGACTCCCACCTCATCTGGCCATTCCGCACCTCCGTAACCCAACCACGCCCGCTCCAATCTGGCCATTCCTCCGCAGCGGCCAATGGACTGATCTGCTGCAGCTACTGCAAGCTGCTAGCACCGTTATCCGCCCTTGAGCACCATCCACCCTGCGCCCATTGCGGTGGCCAGCTCCACCTGCGCAAGCCCGAAAGCATCCAGCGCACCTGGTCGCTACTGGCCGCAGCAACACTACTATTGATTCCGGCCAACCTCTATCCGATCATGACGGTGATTCGCTTTGGCCAAGGCGAACCCTCCACCATCCTCGGGGGTGTGATCCATCTGGCAGCTGCTGGCATGTGGGGCTTGTCGCTGATTATCTTCTTTGCATCGATCCTCATCCCCGGTCTGAAATTAATCACCTTCTCATCAATTCTGATCACTATTCAATTTCGCAAAGCGCAATACCCCGTCGATCGCACCCGCCTATGCCGACTGGCCACCTTGGTCGGCGCTTGGTCAATGACCGATATCTTCGTGATTGCGCTACTCTCCGCCTTAATGAAAATGGGTGTGGTTGCCACGGTTGAGCCCAATATTGGCGCACTCTTTTTTGCTGCCGTGGTTGTCACCACCATGATGGCGGCGGAAAGCTTTGATTCTCGGCTAATTTGGGATACGCTCCCAACCCCATGAGGCAATACCCGTGATCCCCATCCGGCACAAACCCCTGTGAGTGAGGACAAGCAAGCCATGCCAACCATCACGCCAACCCGGAACTTCTCTCTGGTGTGGCTGGTTCCCATCATCACGCTGCTCATCGGTGGATGGCTGGTGTTTAAAACCATCCATGACCGAGGGGATGAAATCACCATCACCTTCAAAACGGCCGAGGGGATTGAACCCGGAAAAACCCGCATCAAATACAAAGATGTGGAGGTGGGGAAAGTAGAGTCCGTACAATTTAGCAAGGGCTTTCATCAAATCACCCTCACCGCGCGGATGGAGAAGGATAGTGGCATCTTACTCAAACGGGGCACACGGTTCTGGGTGGTAAAACCGCGATTGTCATTGCGCGGGGTATCTGGGTTAAGCACCCTGGTCTCTGGCGCATACATTGAACTCGATCCCGGTCTGGGTGCTTCACACCACAACTTTAAAGGGCTGGAAAAACCACCACTGATCAAAGCCGATGCTGCGGGCACTAGGGTAGACTTGGTCGCCAACCAGTTGGGATCCATTGATGCCGGATCGCCAATCTTCTACCAAGGGCTGATCGCAGGCGAAGTACTGGGATACGAGCTGGCCAACGATAATAAAAGCATCTTTATCCACGCCTTTGTCCGCAAACCCTTTGATGCGCTGATTCACAGCAATAGTAAATTCTGGAATGTAAGTGGCTTTGACCTCTCCATGACCTCCGACGGTTTCAAGGCGCACACCGAATCGGTCCTCTCTCTGCTCTATGGTGGTATCGCCTTTGAAACCCCAAGTGCAAACAAAAAACGATTGGACTCCATCGATGGGCTGGTATTCACACTCTACAACAGCCACCAAAAGATTGCCGAGCAAGGCTTTGCCCGAAAAATGAAGTTTGTCGCATTTTTTGACGGCTCGGTGCGGGGACTCGCCCCCGGCGCATCGGTTGAGTTTAAGGGCATCAAGGTGGGTCAAGTCACCGACTTGCGTCTGGAGTTCAACATGACCGATGCAACTTTTCGCATCCCCGTGCTGATTGAAATCGAACCTGAGCGCGTCATCCCGATTGGCGGAAGTGAAAAGGCATCGCCATATCAACTATTTAAAAAGCTAGTGGCAAAAGGGATGCGCGCACAACTTGAGACGGGCAACATGCTCACTGGAAGACTGTTTGTGGCGTTGGGCATGCATCCCAACACCCCCGTACGCTTGGTCGGAGCTATCAAGAACATACCTGAAATGCCGACCATTCCAGGCGGTTTCGATCAACTTACCACCTCTGCCAAAAAGATTATGGCTAAGCTGGCGCGGGTAGATACCGGCAAAATCGGTGCAGAATTACTCACGATGTTATCCAGCATCAACGGCGTAATGCAACGCCCCGAGCTCAAGCAATCCATGCTTGATCTTCACGCCTCGCTCCAATCCTTCCGCAGCATTACCAGTAAACTTGATGATCATGCTGAGCCCATAGCGGCCAACCTTGATCAACTGTTAAATACCGGAAAAACCACGCTTAAGCAGGCGCAACAAACGCTGGGACTGATCAACAAAATGGCCAAGCCTGGGGCGCCATTGCAATTCAAACTTATTCGTCTGAGTGACGACATCTCCGGGGCAGCACGCGCACTGCGCGAGTTGCTAGATCTGCTTGAGCGCAATCCGAACTCTCTCATATTTGGCAAGGAGTAATTTTATGCGCTGGTTTCCCCTCTGGATCGTCTTCATGCTCACCGCCTGCTCGACCACGCCCACCCGTTACTATGTGCTTACCGCCGCTGCCCCATCGCAAGCATCACCGGCCATCGTGGCGCACCCGAAGATCTCAATCGAGGTGAGCCAGCTCGAACTGCCTAAATATCTAGATCGTCCACAAATCGTATCGCACCTCAAAAATAACCAGCTGGAGATATCCGACTACGCGCAGTGGGGCGGGCGTCTGCGCAATAACATGATGCGGCTGCTCGCCACCAACCTGAGTCGCGCCTTGGGCACCTCGCAAATCATCATTGCGCCTTACCGTCCCAACGAGCCCGCCACGGTGCGACTGATGATAGAGGTGATCCGTTTTGAACGCATGAGCGATGGCATTGTTCACCTTGATGCCCAATGGCGACTGATTGATGGTGCTACCGACCGCAGCTTAATCACCCGTATCACCCGCTTGCAGAGCACAAAAAAGGTCAGCGATGTGGCCGATACTGTAACAGAAATGAGCCAACTTTTCGCTCGCTTCAGCGATACCATCGCCGACGAAATTGCAGCCCGCGCAAAATAATTGATGCGCCGTATAACAGGGCTGCGCAAGAGATCCTTCACGCATCTACCGATGCACTGTTGGCAATGGAATCGTATCGGCCTGCTGCTGATGGGACTGCTCTACAGCCTCACCCCAGCGTACGCCAGCGAGCCACTGACCGGAAAAGAGATCATGCATCGCTCAATCATTACACACTATCAGTATCCATTCATTATGGAGACCCAATCGATGGTGTTGGTTGACCGTGATGGTCATCGCGACGCCCGGAAACTGACCCGCTACTTCCGCAGAGAGGCCGACGGAACACTAAAAACACTACTCCGTTTTACCGATCCCGAAACGATTCGCAATACTGCACTTCTCGCCATCCACTACCCCGACGGCCATAGCAGCATGCAAATATTTCTGCCTGCCTTAGGCAGACGCCTGATTGATTACCACTCCTCTGATCGCAATGGAAAATTTCTCGGCAGCGACTTTGCCATCGAAGATCTGCTGCCCGATCAGATGAAGGATTATCATTACCAACGCAAAAAAGATCGGCACCAAGACGACATGCACTGGTTTGTCATTGACGCCCTGCCGAAGAGCCAAGCCGTCAGCGATGCCACCGGCTACACCCGGCGCCGCATCTTTGTGCGCCAAACCAACCTCATGATTGACCGCGTCGACTTTTTTTCTGACGGTCAACTGATCAAACGCATGACCCGACACGACATTCAGCGCGTCAATCGCACCATGTGGGCGGCAAATATGGTGCGGATGGAGTCCTTTCGTGACCACCACAGCTCTGTGATCAATACCAATAGCCGTATCTTTGGTAAAGATTATGTGCCCGCATCCCTATTTGCGCCCGATGAGATTACCGATCACACCAGCCGCCTACCACAACAGTGACCAATCCTCTCATTACCCCGCTGCGCCACCGCATCATTACGGTACTTCTGATTATATTGATCACGGTGCTATGTGGGATAGGCCTTCCGAGCTTGGAGATCGATAGCGGATTCTCCAGCTTAATCTCCAGCACCAACCCCGACAAACCCGCCTACGATAAATTGGTGCGCGAATTTGGTACCGATAGCCGCACGCTGGTCTATGTTCATGATCCAGCGTTATGGAGCGCAGACAAACTGGCCGCACTTCAACACCTGCATGATCGACTCAGCCACATTGCTGGGGTTGATCACATTGATGATCTATTTACGGTACGCAATATTCGCGCCGACAACACCGCAAATGGTAGCGGAGTTACCTCGGGTCATCTGATTGATCATCTCCCCACCCAGCAAGCCAATATTGCCACCATTCGTCAACATGCACTGGCGAACCCACTGTTTGTCGGCAACATCATCTCCCGCGATGGTCTGACCACAGCACTGATTCTCTCCATTGATGCCCAGGCCGACCACACCAGCGATGCAGCGGTCAACCAGGCGATCAACCGAGCGCTTGAACCAGCACGCGCCAATTTTCAGCGGCTGTTTCAGGTTGGCGAGTCACGCATCAATGCCGAGCTACGCCAATTGCTCCTTGGCGACATGGGCCTACTTGCCCCACTTTCAGCCTTGATTTTGGTGGTGGTGGTTCTCTTGATGCTACGAAGCATCACTGGCGCACTCATCCCTCTCATCACTACCGCCTTAAGCCTATCATGGACACTAGGGATTATGGGCTGGTTTCATCTACCCCTCAACATCCTATGTGCGATGCTACCATCCCTCATCATCGTGATTGGATCAACCGAGGACACCCATATGGTCGCGGGTTATTTGCGCGCGCTGCGCAGCGACACTCCTCACCCGCGCCTCGCGGCAGCCAAGGTGATGGTACATGAACTTGGTGTCCCTATCCTCCTCACCATTGCCACCACATTTATCGGCTTTGCTAGCAATATCTTCACCGGGATGGGGTTGATCCGTGAATTTGCTATCGCTTCATCCATTGCCATTGCCGCTAACGGCATCATCACCATGATGCTGGTGCCTGTAATCCTCTCCGCGATTGGCTCCAAAAAAAGTGCAATTCATCAAGATGCTAGCGCACACCATGGCTTGCCAGGGATTATGGTGCGCATGTTTCAACACGCCAACCAGCACTATCCGCGCCTGCTACTGCTAGCGGCCGCACTGCTTTCGGGCGTCTTTCTATGGCAAGCGATGAATCTGAAGGTAACCAATGACCCGATGTCTTACTTTCAACAAGACAATCCGATTATCGCACAAAGCACACTGATCCATCACGACCTCTCCGGCATGAGCATGTTTTATGTCTCGCTGGAAAGTAAGCGCCAATTGGCGTTTCAGAAACCTGAGAATCTTGAAAAACTGGTCGAGATTCAACAGTTCATCGCGCAGCAAGGGGTGTTTGACCGCAGCACATCCCTCGCCGATTATCTCATGCTGGTCAATCGCGCATTTCACCATGGTGAGCAACGCTTCTATCATATCCCCAAGAGTCAGGCGCTCACCGCGCAGTACCTGATGACACTCCATCGTAACACGCTACGACCGGTGGTCAGTTATGATTTCAAGCGCGCCATCATCGTCGTTCGGCACAACATTACCGATTCATCCACCCTCAACAGCTATGTCGCGGAACTGCGGCAAGCCGCTGTATCGATCGCCGGCCCAAGCCTTCATGTTAGACTGCTTGGAGAGGGATTGATGATCAATGGCGCGGCTGAGCATCTCATTTCGGGTCAAATTAAATCATTCTCCGTATTATTGATTGCGATTTTTCTGCTCATGTCGATGATGTTCACCTCGTTCAAGGGGGGGGTGATCGCCCTGATCCCTAATGTCATTCCGATTATTTTAATGTTTGGAATCATGGGAATGCTCGGTATTCCGCTCAATCCCGGGACAGCCATGGTAGCCGTCATCGCCATGGGCATTGCCATTGATAATACCATTCATCTGTTAGCGCGTTACAATGATCTGAGCCGTAATGCGGCCAGCTTCACCGATGCAGTACGCCAAACGGTGGCAGAGGAGGCCGCCCCCATGGTCACCAGCACCTTGGCGTTGGCGTTGGGATTTGCTGTGCTATTAAAATCTGATTTCGCCATCATTGCCCAGTTCGGTGCCCTTGCAGCCGCCACCATGCTGTTCGCACTCTTTACCAACCTGCTGATCACCCCCATCGTGATGTCACGCATTCGCTTGGTCAGCCTGCACCGCATGCTGGAGACCTTTTGGCAACAACGCTCTCTGGAGCATAGCCCGCTGTTTGCTGACATGAGCCAATACCAAACTTGCAAAGCCATTCTCATCTCGGAGTCAAGAAAAGTGAAGGCGGGTGAATACTTGATCCAACAGGGGGTGATCGAACGCTGTATGTTTGTCATTCTTGATGGCACTGTAGAGGTCATCCGCCACAGCAATGGAGAAGCGGTCAAACTCGCTGAACTCGGCCGTGGAGATTTGGTGGGCGAGGTTGGATTTGTCCACGACGCGTTGCGTAGCGCCTCCGTTCGCGCACTGACCGATATCTCCGTGCTGCGCTTCGACTATGAGCGCCTGCGCACCGATCTTAAATACTTCCCTAGGGTGATGTCCCAACTCAACTTCAATATCAGCACCATTCTCGGGAAACGGTTACACGCGGTGATTCAAAAGCTTGGTAATAAAAAGGAGGTGTAGGCGAATCGCTGACCTTGACGGTGCCTGGTTAGCTAGCCGAGGTTACCAGCGACTTAAGCAGAGAGATATGACTGGGTGCGTCATTCAACGCTGGGATATAGCGCAATGCCGTGCCACCGGATTTGGTAAATAACACCGCATTCTCCACCATAATCTCATCCAGCGTCTCCAAGCAATCTGTGGAAAATCCCGGGCAAATGACATCCACCGTTTTGACACCATGGTGGGCCAGAGTCTCTAGGGTATGGTTAGTATAGGGCATCAACCAAGGCTCACGCCCCAATCGCGACTGGTAGCTTTGCGACCACTCCCCCTGATTCAAACTTAGCGCCTGCACCAACATCTCCGTAGTTCGTTGACACTCTTGCTGATAGGGGTCGCCAGCATCCACATAGCGTTGTGGAATGCCATGGAAGGAGACCAACAGGTGCTCTCCTCGTCCATGCCGTTGCCAGTGTTGGCGCACCGATGCGGCCAGCGCAGAGATATAGCTCGGATGGTCGTGATAATCACGAATAAAGTGGTAGCCGGGCAAGTTGCGCCGTCCAGCTAGTGCATCGATCAGGGCATCATGCACTGAAGCTGTGGTGGTGGCGGAGTACTGCGGATACATCGGCAGGACTACCAATCTGCGACAACCCTGCTGCCAAAGGTGGTCGATCACCGTAGCGATAGCAGGAGTACCGTAACGCATGGCGATGGCCACCTGCCACTGTTTCGGATCAAGAGCTTGCTGCAACAACCGCTGCTGACGACACGCCATCACCATCAACGGCGAGCCCTCCTCACCCCATACCCGCTGATAAGCTGCGGCAGAGCGTTTTGGCCGGGTGGTAAGAATGATGCCATATAACACAGGCCACCACAGCAGACGCGGCATCTCCACCACCCTGGGATCAGAGAGAAATTCCGCCAAATAGCGCCGCACGGCACTGACGGTAGGAGCCTCTGGCGTCCCTAGGTGGGCGAGGATAACCCCCGTTGGACCGCTCATGAATCCCCTCCACCATCATGCGTAGTATGGCCTATTTTTTTGTGCGCTCTTGGATGTGCTTGGTCGTACACCTTCGCCAAAGCACCCAGATCCAGATGGGTATAACGCTCAGTGGTAGCAAGCGACGCATGCCCCAGCAACTCCTGCACCGCCCGCAGATCGGCACCGCCCACCAGCATGTCGGTGGCATAGGAGTGCCGCAGCCGATGCGGTGTCACTGCATCATCGATGCCTATTGATCGAGCTATTTTTTTTAGCAAACGCTGAACGCTGCGACTCGTCAGTCGGCCTCCGCGTTGGTTGATCAACAGTGCGGGTTGCAGTGCTGCATTCAATGGTCGTAGCTGAAGATAATGGCGCACCATTGCTACCGCCTGCTTCGGGATAGGTACCAGACGCTGTTTATTGCCCTTGCCCTCCTCAACCTGAAGTTGCCGTGATGACAGGTTCAAATCGCCAATATTTAGTGCCACCAACTCAGAGACCCTAAGACCACAGCCATAAAGCAGTGCGACCATCGTCTGGTCGCGTGCCTGCCACGGTTCCGCTACCTTCGGATTCGGATTGGCTGTAAATAAGGCAGCACTCTGATCCGGCGGCAGTGCCCGTGGTAGCCGTTTGGGCTGTTTTGGCAATGGAACAGATGTGGCTACATTTTGTTTCACCACCCCCTCCCGCTCAGCCCAATCAAGCAGCGAACGCAAGGCGGATAAGCGTCGCGACAGGCTGGCGGCTGACAGCCCTTGGCTGTGGCACCGCACCATCCAATCTTGCACCTGATTTCGGGAGAGTTGCGCAATGGATTGCTCCGGTGGCAATTGATCAGCCAGCGAGATTAAATCACGGCGATAGGCGGCAACCGTGTGAACAGAATAACGCTGTACCAGCTCCAATTGACGCAAGAATTTCTCTGCAACATGCATCAATATCATGGATATTCAACCAATCGGTTCAGAAAACACAGCTTTGGCGCATGCCCTGCGAGTAAGGATACCCGACTCCAGCTCGCAAAGGGAAGATCCAGGCGCCATACCCCATCCATCGGCATGCCGAGGATTAAGGCCAACAGCACCCGAATGACACCGCCATGGGCAATGAGCAACCGATGGCCGGTTGCGTTTCCCGTCCACTGCATCCAACCTTGCTGCACCCGCGCCACGAAGTCGTCAAAAGGCTCCCCTTGCGGGGGAGTGAAGCCCTGCGGCTGTTGCCAAAAAACATCCAGTTCGGATTGATAATCGGGTGCCAGCTCTTGCCACCCTTTGCCCTCCCAAGCACCAAAATCGAGCTCACGCATCGCTTCAATCGTATGCACCGGTACGGCATCATGTTGCTCAGAAAATTGTTGGGCAGGCTGATAGCAACGCTGCATCGGTGATGCCGCGACTTCGTCGATCGCATCCCAAGGCAGATGATCCGCCACCCGCATCATCTGCTGCCAACCAACATGAGACAAAGCAATATCCGTACCGCCACCACGAAATGCCCACTCGGCCGCGTCCACTGCGCCATGGCGCAGCAGATCCACCACCAGCGGCGCATTAGTGGTCAGCTGTGGAGACCCCCGCACTATCAAAAGTGGCCATATTCGCATGCAATGCAATGGCAGATTGCAGTAAGGGAACCGCAAGGGCGGCACCGCTCCCCTCACCAAGCCGCAAGCCAAGATCAAGTAAAGGTTTCAGTTGCAGAGACTCCAACGCGCGTTGATGTCCCACCTCTTGCGACCGATGCGCAGCCAACCACCAACACTTGGCTCCTGGCATGATACGCTCAGCTACCAGCGCTGCAGCCGTGACGATAAAGCCATCCAACAGCACCGGAACGCCACGCTCAGCGGCCCGTATCAACAAACCACAGATGGCCGCAATCTCCAGGCCACCAAGTTGTGCCATGAGCGCGTTACCATCAGACAGCGTTCCAATCCGTTGGAGGGCCTGGCGGACTACGGATACCTTGTGTTGACGCACCGTAGCATCAATCCCAGTTCCATAACCGACTACCTGCTCCGCATCCATCCCCAGCAGGGCGCAAATTAGCGCCGCAGATGCCGTGGTATTCCCAATCCCCATCTCCCCAGCAATCAGCAATGTCGACCCTTGCGCAATCGCGGCATCCACCTGTATCTGCCCCACCTGTTGTGCTTTTAAGCAAGCCTCCGCAGACATGGCTGGCTCTCGGGCAATATTTCCACTGCCATGCTGCACCTTGGCATGAATCACCCCCGTCAGCGCAGTAATGTCGCCAGCAATCCCCACATCCACTACCGCAAGGCTGGCATCAATCTGTTGCGCCAACACATTGATGGCTGCGCCGTTGGCAACAAAGTTCTTTACCATCTCCTGAGTGACAACGGAAGGATATGCGGAGATCCCTTCGGCAGTCACCCCATGATCTGCAGCGAACAGGATAATCGCTGGGATCAACTGGTTGGGCACCGCTCGAGCTTGTCGTCCGGCAAACCAGCACGCAATATCCTCAAGCCTGCCCAATGCCCCTTGCGGCTTGGTTAATTGGGTTTGCCGCTGCTCCGCCCTAGCCGTGGCCTCCTGATCAATCATCGCGACAACAGTCATGGTTGTGACCCCATGGGAGCATCGTATTGATTACGATGCATCACAAGATCTGTCACAACATCCCCTCCAATCAGATGCGTATCAATGATACGATCAATGGAAGCTTGGTCGATCCGGCAGTACCAAACGGCTTCAGGATAGATACACATAATGGCACCTTGGGTACAAACACCAAGACAGCCTGCTCGGTTGACACGCACGCGATCACTGCCGATACCTCGCGCCTCCAACTCGGATTTCAAATAGTGTACCAATGTGCGATCACCCGTCGAATCACATGTTTTCCCCGCACAAATGATGACATGGCGTTGGTAATTCACGATGGTCGGCAGCATCGTCATGCGAGATGCTCTCGCTGACGCAGGCGAGATAAGAGTAGCTCGAGTTCTCCAGCATGCGCAAAAGGAATCGTTATTTTTCCACCGCCTTGGTTATCGCATCGCACATCGACTGCTATCCCAATATGACGCCCAATCTCCTCCTGAAGGACACTCGCTTGGTCGGTCAGTGGCTGCGAGGAACCAGTAATGGTCGGTGCATTTTTCTGGCGCGCCGCTTTTTTTGCTTCCCGCTCCATCCTGCGCGCACTCCAACCCTCCTTAACACATTGGACTGCAATCCGCTCTGCAGTATCACCAGGCAGACCAATCAATGGACGCGTTTGCCCCATGGTGAGCTCGCGTTGCTCAATACGAAGGCGGATGGTGTCCGGCAGTTGTTGCAACCGGAGCAAATTGCTCACCTGCGACCGCGAGGCCCCTACCGACTCCGCTACCTGCTGTTGGCTAAAGCCAAATTCATCAATTAATCGCTGATAGGCGTACGCCGATTCAATCGCCGACAAATCATCTCGCTGCTCATTCTCCACAATGGCAAACGATAATGCCTCAACATCGCTCACCTCGCGCACAACCGCAGGAATAGTAGCCAGTCCAGCCAATTTTGCGGCACGCCACCGACGCTCTCCGGCAATCAACTCATAGGTTTCATCTTGTCTCGCACGCAGCAAAACCGGAGTAAGCACGCCATTACGACGAATGGATTCGGTTAGCGCCTCAAGCTCTCGCTGGATAAAGGCTCGCCGTGGCTGATACGGGTTGGGATGGATGATCTCAACTGATATCGTTACATTGGTCTCGGGTTCATCGTCCATAAAGAGTGCATTGAGGCCTCGCCCCAGCCCTCTAGCTGTATTTTTTTTCTTTTCCATCGCTACTCACCCATCCTTATTGCGCCTCTTGCAGTGCAGTTTCACGCTGCACCATTTCGGCAGCAGTCTGCAAATAAGCTTGTGCCCCCGCAGACCGCACATCATGTTTCAACACCGGCACCCCAAAACTAGGAGCCTCTGCCAAGCGCACATTGCGCGGAATAACCGTCTGGTACACCTGAGCACCAAAATACTCGCGCACCTCCTGCTCTACCTGCAAAGCGATCCTGTTTCTTCGATCCACCATCGTCAGCAAGATGCCATCAAGCGTAAGCTGTGGGTTCAATTTATTGCGAATCCGGCGCAGTGTCTCCAATATTTGCGACATACCCTCAAGCGCCAAAAACTCTGCCTGCAGGGTAATTAACACCCGATCGGATGCGGTAAGCGCATTGATGGTAAGCAGGTTCAAGGCCGGTGGACAGTCAATAATCACATAATCAAAGGGCTCTCCATGATACTCGGTGAAACTATTATGTAGCCGCCACTCCCGTTTCGGCACCTTGATCAACTCGATCTCCGCCGCAGTGAGTTCAACATTCGCCGGCGCAATCATCAGCCCCTCAAAATCCGAACAAATAATGATCTCTTCAAGCTTACTCTCATTCAGCAACAGATCGTAGGTTGAACCATGTATCTTTTTTTTGTCGACACCAAGCCCTGTCGTGCTGTTGCCCTGCGGATCAAGATCGATCAACAACACACGATAATCCATTGCTGCCAACGAGGCAGATAGGTTGATGCTGGTCGTGGTCTTTCCCACCCCACCTTTCTGGTTTGCCACCGAAATAATCGGCCCTAAATCCTCATGTTTCACGTGAAACCTCCTCGTTGACCACCCGCTGATAACAATAAACCTGCTGCTTCACCGAATCATCGAACTGTAGCTCGGCAAGCTCCCGCATGCACCACCCATCCACATCGCCTGCATTGCGACTCTCTCCGCTAGGTAGCAGAGCAATGCCACCCTCACAAACATGCTCTCGACTCATATTCAACAAAACGGCCGGTTCAGCCACCGCACGCGCCACCACTGCGTCCACATTTAGCGGCGGTAACTTGGCAATATCATCCGCATACACCTCACATGGAAGTGAGAGCTCTCGAACAATGTGCCGCAAGAATTCGGCACGCTTTTTCCGCCGTTCAACCAGAATCCCATGCAAATCGCCGCGAGCAATCAACAATGGAATACCAGGAACCCCCATCCCACTACCAATATCCAGCACCAGCGCGCCATCAGGAAGCCACGGCAGAAGGGCGATGGATGGTGCGATAAATCGATCGATAAAGTCTGCCTCATTATCCACCGAAGTAAGATTCAACGCCCGGCGAAAACGCAACACCTCCGCACAATAGTGTAGCTGGCGCGGGTCAATGGTCATTGATGCATCCGCAGATAGAGCAGAAGCGCCCCCATAGCGGCGGGAGTAACCCCAGACAAGCGTTCCGCATCCCCGATCGTCTCCGGCCGGTCACGGGCCAGCACCTGCTGGCACTCATTACTAAGCCCCGGAACCACTGAAAAATCGAAAGCTGTGGGGATCTCCACCCGCGCCATGGCCGCAACCCTAGTAAGCTCAAGAGCCTGCTGATCAAGGTAGCCATCGTAGTGAATATCCGAAAGCACCGTGTCCATGAGGATGCGATCGGCCATCCATGAATCACCACATGCGCCCAAGAGCTTCAATGCCTGATGCACATCAACATCACGGCGATGGCAATAAGGGGCAAAACGCATCCCCTGAGAGGCTATTGGCAATCCATGACACGCTAACCGTCCCCTCCAGCTTCGCCCATTCCCAACCACCAAACCACCCCACTCCGCTCGAAGCGAGGCCAATTGATCCAATCGCGCCCCCCGTTCGGCCAAACGGCGCTGCGACAATAGCCCCAGCTTCTCGGCCACACCCGCCAAGCGACACCAAGCATTATCCTGCCGCAAATACAGACGATGTTCAGCCCTTGAGGTAAACATACGGTAGGGTTCACTCACCCCTTTTACCACCAAATCATCGACCATCACACCAATGTAGCACTGTTTCCGGTCAGGCACCCAGGAATCAAGGCCACAAGCAAGTGCGGCCGCATTAATACCCGCCAACAGCCCTTGTGCCGCAGCTTCTTCATATCCTGTAGTGCCATTGATCTGCCCTGCATGAAACAGCCCTGACACATCCTTGCACTCCAAGGTGTGGCGCAATGCTTTTGGGTTCACATATTCATACTCGATAGCATAACCCGGCCGCATCATACGCACCTGCTCTAGGCCAGGGATGGTGCGCAAAAATGCCCATTGCACATCAATCGGCATTGAGGTGGATATCCCATTCGGATAGACCTCGACACTATCCTTTCCTTCTGGCTCTAAAAATATCTGATGCCGCGCCCGATCGGCAAACCGCTCCACTTTATCTTCAATGCTCGGACAATACCTCGGCCCCGCTCCCGAGATTACCCCGCTACGCATTGGTGACCGATGCAAGTTCTCACGAATAATCGCATGTCCCGCTTCGGTGGTATATGTAATCGCACACGCAATTTGCTTGCTTACAATTGCAGTTGTCTCCGCACTAAAAGGTCGAGAGGAAGCATCCCCCGGCTGAGCCTCCAACACATCCCAACGAATACTCCGGCGATCCAATCGCGGAGGCGTTCCCGTTTTTAAGCGTGCAAGCGGGAAGCGATGCCGATACAGATCTTGGGAAAGCCTGTCGCTAGCCTGATCACCAATCCGTCCGCCGCCCCAGTGCTTATCACCAATGTGAATCACGCCGCCCAAAAAGGTTCCAGTAGCCATCACCACTGCCCGCGCCTCATGCTCAACCCCAAGCTGATCCACTACGCCATAAACCTGTTGGCTCGCATCATCCAACAGCAATCCGGTTACCGATCCTTGATACAATTGCAGCGACGGAACCCCCATCAACAGAGAAAGAACCGCTCGGTGATACCTGTGGCGATCGCACTGCGCACGCGTCGCCTGCACCGCAGGCCCTTTACGCTGGTTCAGGGTACGGTACTGAATTGCTGCAAGGTCAGCCGCCCTCCCCATCAGCCCGCCCAAAGCATCGACCTCATAGACAAGGTGCCCTTTGCCGATACCACCAACCGCTGGATTACAAGACATCTTGGCAACCGCATCGAGCTGATCACTAATGAGGCGAACGGTAGCTCCACGCCGCGCCGCAGCTGCTGCCGCCTCGCACCCGGCATGCCCTGCGCCCACCACCACCACATCCACCATGCCATCAGGATGTTTCATGTGAAACCAACCCCACGCAAAACGGGAGCCGAAGCCCCCGTTTTGTAATATGGACTACTGAAAGCCCCCTTTAAGCTAACCTCGAGCGGCAACTGCAACGCGGTGCTTCTCTAGGAGGTCATGCATAATAGGCGTAAGAATTAATTCCATCGCCAACAGCATTTTAGCTGCGGGCACAACCAGCGTATTACGGCGAGACATAAAGGAGCCATGCAGCATTGAAATCAACCAAGGAAAATCAATGTCCCAATCCTCCGGCTTACGGATACGAATCACAATCACGCTCTCATCCGGGGTGGGGACATCACGAGCAATAAACGGATTGGAGGTATCAACCAACGGTACCCGCTGAAAGTTAATATCTGTATTCGTGAATTGTGGCGTGATAAAATGAACATAATCATGCATCCGGGACAAAATATTATCCACCACCGCCTCAGATGAGTAACCACGCATTTGAGTATCCCGATGAATTTTTTGAATCCACTCCAAATTCACCACAGGAACAATACCGATCAACAAGTTCACAAAGGGCCTCGCTTGCTCCACTCCGCCATGAAGTCCTTCGTAAAACAACAGATCAGACCCTTCGCCAATCGCCTCCCAATCGGTAAAGTAACCCGGCTCTACCCCGTAGAGTTTCGCCTCTCCATCATCGTGCACATAATGACGCGCCATGCCACGACCAGTACGGCCATAAGAATCGAACAATTCAGCAATCTTATCGAACAAGTTTGCATCATCAGAGAAATGACTCAGCCGTTTGCCAACAGCCTCGCGTTCTTTCGCCTGCTTCCGAAATTCAAAGCGATCAAACCGATGGAAACAATCGCCCTCGACAATGGCCGGAGTTACCTTCTCACGCCGAAAGATATGCTCTAACGCAATCTTCGCCGTACTGGTGCCCGCCCCCGATGAACCAGTAACAGAAATAACAGGGTATTGTAATGACATTGAGATCTCCTTAATAAATAACGCGGACGCATGATAACCTTCAGCAGTGAAAAATCCAGTTCAGAAGAGATTCCTCCGCACATCATCACCACCAACAGACACCCAACCCTTTTGCAGCCCGTCTCCCAGAACGCTAACTGAATGATCAGGGTAACTACTCAACTCACGCCTTATTTTCCTGATTACAGCGTTAAAAAACGATCATTTAGAGAAGCCTCTTGCAAAACTCATGAGTTTTGCAAGAGGATCACAGTAGTAAATGTAACTACTCAGCACCCTACCCAAAAATAGCTGTAACTGCTCAGATTGCTTCCGGTTTTCCTGATAGCAAGGCGAAAAAGCGGTGTTTACTACTGTAAATGCGCATTTTCAACGCCGCTATCAGGAAAACCGGGAGTGAGCTGAGTAGTTACCAGGCAGGAATAGGTCGCCACGGGTTGTAAATTATCCAGATGTACCCTACATAGATCGTCAACCAAATATGACGGAGGATTAATACCCCATGACTCAAGACAGCCGCAAAGAGGAATTCACCTTTCAAACCGAGGTCAAGCAGCTACTCGACCTGATGATTCACTCGCTCTACTCCAATCGCGAGATTTTCTTGCGCGAACTCATCTCGAACTCTTCCGATGCTGCCGACAGGTTGCGTTTTGAAGCCGCTACCGACGACACCCTTTATGAAGGCGACTCCGATCTACATCTGGAGATTCGTTGTGACAAAGAGGCGCGCACCATCACCGTACGGGATAACGGCATCGGTATGAATCGCGATGAGGTGATCGACAACATTGGCACCATCGCACGCTCAGGAACGCGTGCCTTCTGTGAAAACCTCTCCGGCGATCGAGCTTCCGATTCACAGATGATCGGCCAATTTGGTGTTGGCTTCTACTCCGCATTTCTCGTCGCAGATCGCGTCACCCTCACCACCCGCCGCGCCGGTATGGGGGCGGAACACGGCGTGTGCTGGGAATCTACTGGCGATGGCAACTACACCTTAGAAACGGTAGAGGATGCGACACGCGGCACCGAAGTGGTGCTCCATCTGCGTGAAGATGCCGATGAGTTTAACGAGGCGTTCCGGCTGCGTTCCATCATCCACAAGTACGCCGATCACATTCCATTTCCAATCAAAATGGAGGCATCCAAGCCACCAGTAGAGGAGGATGCGGCGACAGAAGATGTGGTTGATGCGGAAGTGGTTGCTGAGCTCGAGACCATCAACCAAACCTCCGCACTCTGGACACGGCCGAAATCCGAGCTTAGCGATGAGGATTACCAAACCTTCTACAAGCATGTCGGCCACGATTTCGATGATGCCCACTCATGGCTACACCAGAAGCTGGAGGGAAAATACGAATACACCCTGCTGCTCTACATCCCTAAAAATGCGCCCTTCGACCTCTGGCAGGCCGAATCTAAAAGCCGGGTTAAACTCTATGTCAAACGGGTTTACATCATGGATGCCACCGATGACCTGCTGCCGCGTTGGCTGCGCTTTGCCAGTGGCGTGATTGATTCCAGCGACCTGCCGCTCAATGTATCACGCGAAATCTTGCAACAAAATCCGGCAATGGCTGCGATCAAGGGCGGTGCCACCAAGCGCATGTTGGCACACCTCGAGTCCTTGGCTAAAGAGGAGGATAGTAGCCAATACCGTGCGTTTTGGGATCAATTCGGTGGCTGTTTGAAGGAGGGCGTGGTCGAGGATTACACCAACCGCAAGCGTATCGCCAGCCTCCTGCGCTTTGCCTCTACCAACAGCGACGAGCAGACGGTATCGCTAGAGGACTACATCGGCCGCATGAAGGAGGGGCAGGATACCATCTACTTCATCACTGCCGACAGCCTAGATGCAGCCAAACACAGCCCACATCTGGAAATCTTCCGCAAAAAAGATATCGAGGTGCTCTTGCTGCACGATCGCATTGATGAATGGTTGGCTACCCACTTAACCGAACACAATGAGAAAAAACTGCAATCGATCGCCAAGGGTGAGCTCGATCTATCCAAAATTGCTGGTGATGAGGAGAGCGAAGAGGAGCAGAAACAGAAGGTGGAGAAGGCCAGCGCATTGGTGGAAAAGATCAAACAGTCACTGGGCGACAAGGTAAAAGAGGTGCGAGTAACCAGCCGCCTCACCGAGTCTCCTGCCTGCCTGATCTCCGACCAATTCGATATCAGCGGCAACCTAGAGCGCCTGCTCAAGCAGGCTGGCCAAAGCGCGCCCGATGTGAAGCCGATTTTGGAGATCAACCCAGATCATCCACTCATTATTCGCATGAACCTTCAGCTTGACCACGCCGATATTGAAACATGGTCGCAAATCTTAATGGATCAGGCCGTGCTGGCAGAAGGCGCATTGCCCGAAGATCCCGCCGGTTTCGTGCGCCGTGTCAACGAGATGCTGGCCAAATAGGGGCGGCAACTCCAATATTGGCGTAACTATTCCGCTAGCGGCGCAGCATTTGCGCCGCTAGCGTTACCCTCTTCCGCCATTGATACAGGAGCACCCATGATTTATAAATTTTCTGCACTGATTGTCGCACTCACAATGAGCTTCTCAGTTTGGATGCCTGCGGCCACTGCGGCCACTGTTGCCAGCAGAGGGCCTGAGCAAGTCGTGACCACGACGGTGCAAGCCATCATCAAGATACTCAATCATCGTCAGGATAAAAAACATCTAAATGAACATGATCGTCAACAAATCCGCGCCATCCTTGAGGGCAACTTTAATTTCCGTGAAATGGCGCGGCACAGTATGGGGCCGCCTTGGCGACAATTAGACGATGCGCATCGGAATGAATTTGTCAGCATGTTTCGTCAAATTATGGAATACACCTACGGCAATCGCCTGAGTGGTTATCATGGCCAAACCATTGCCTATAATCATGCGGAATTTAGGAGAAACAAGGCACGAATACAATCCCGTGTAACGGATGGCAGCACCATCACTCCAGTGGACTATCTCCTGAAAAAAAGCAGCGCTGGCTGGTTGGTCTATGATATCAAAATCGAAGGTGTCAGTATGATCAACACCTTTCGCCAAGATTTCAGCGGGGTGATCGACCACAAAGGTATCGACGGCTTCTTTCAAGCGCTGCATAAAAAGGTCGCAGCCCTGATTGCTAAAGACCAATCAACAAACGGTTAACCCCAATCTAAGACCGATTTTCGCACAATGAAGCACTGGATATGCCATTGTGCGGCCAGTTGCTGGCGAATCTTCTTGGCGCTGTTGCTGAGCTTGATTCTGCTGCCTATCGGGGCATTTTTTCTCTTTGCGCCCGATGCCAAGTCCCTACAACCCCAACTCGAACAGGTGGTGGCACAACGCATGGGGCTGGGCAAAGTTACGCTCGGGACCCTATCTTGGCACTGGAGCGGTTGGTTATGGCTCCACTCCGATGCATTCTCCCTCGCCACCGCCGACAATATGCTCCAATTTACGCAAGCCAAGGTCGATATTCAACTCTCTCTACGCGACCTGCTGCATGGCAACCTTACCCCAAAGCGGATCAACTTTTCCGGTGGTACCATGGCGATTAACCACCATTTTCTTGATTCCCCAATGATCACTTTGCCAGCAATCATCTACAACTTTTCGCACCTTAAGGTACGCTGGTCTGAGCCGGGGTGGTCGCATATTTTTTCGATTCAAAAACTTTCAGCAAACCTTGCCGGGGGCGATTTCCAATTCACCATGCCGGATCTATCCATCCAAGGTCAATTGCGCCCAAACCTATTGCCCGCGAGAGCGACCATCCGCTGGAAGAGCTTGCATTGGCTTCCCAAAAGATGGATTCACGGAGTCATCAGTGGCGATATGCAAGGCGCGGTTCAGCTAACCTCCAATCACTTGCGCTGGTCTCTCCGTGGCGCAATTGATCGCACAGGCGCAGCACCACTAACGATTCACCTGCGATCGGGTCACTACCCGATCGATCACCTTGATGGGGTTCTACTCTCTATTTGGCACCAAACTGCCAAGGGGCTCTCCCTGAAGGCAGTGCAACTCCCTCAGGCCCATTGGAATTTTGACTCACAGACAATTACCGCAAAAGGGGAGTGGGAGGCAGGGTTGGCAACCTTGGATGCCCATAGCAACCAATTAGAGATGCCATTGGTATGGTCTTGGCTCCGCCCACTAGGTGAGCATCAATGGCACAAATGGCTAGCGAGCATGCAATCCGGTATTGCCAGTAATGCCCATGCCACGATCCAGTTGCCATGGGCGACCCCGTTATCGACTGCGCCAGATTGGGCCCAGATGCGCTACCAGGTGTCGGCAGGGATGGCCGATGTGGACATTGCGCTGGGTCTCAACGGAGATGTACTCATTGCCGCAAAAGGCACCTTGGGCATCAATGAACATCACCTTTGGGCAAAGGTTACTGCTGCGACACTGCCTCACCAGCTAGGAACCATTCATGGCTCCCTAAACATCCCTTGGAATACCCTTGAGCTAGCTATCCATGGCGAAGGGGATACGGATGTGCGGAAAATCCTTCAATGGCAAGGGCTTCAGCAACAGGTATCTTGGCAACAGTCGCAAGCCACCACCAGCTTTGACCTCCGTTGGAATGCAGCCGCCAACAGGCCGAGTCGAGCCAAGATTATTTTGCGTCCGAAACAGCCATGGAATCTTACCTTCGCAGGTATTCATGCCCGCTTCGAGGATGGCTACGCGGAGTGGCAACCTGGCAGGCTCACCATGAAGGAGATGAGCTGCCATATCGGCAAGCTGAACGGTAGCTGCCAAGCAGTAGCTGAGGAGGGCAAATCGGGCTGGAAGCTGTCTAGCCTAACCGCCAAATCTCGGATAGATTTAACCAACCCCGACACCATTGCTACGCCATTTATCAGTCAACCGCATGGCGAACTCCAGTTAACCCTCCAGTTTGATGGTCAATGGCGCGGATCAATTCATGCCAGCGATGCATCTTGGCGTAACCTATTAGGCTGGCAAAAAAAGATGGGAACCCCCTTAACAATCAAGCTGAATGGCATTCGCTTTAATCCAGACAACAGCCATTGGTCTGTACGCGATATTGAATCGAAAAACCAAATATTTATCGTTCAACATGCGAAGGTAGATTTCCATCACGGCTTGCTATCGATAGATATCCCTAGCCTACACACACCGGCAATGGATGGGGCGTTCCATCTCACCATTCCTGAAGCAACCAGCAAGGCCGCCAGTATCCATTTTACTATCTCCAAGTTGGATCGTGATGCATTACGCCCCATGGTGGATCAATGGCGTCATCGCCAGCAAACGCAAAAATGGCTAGCGGATGGAACCATTGATCAATTTCACTGGGGAGATGGGTTTTTGGCGCAGGGAGTCCAATTGCATCGGAATCTTGATGGGGTCAACCATGTCACCATTGCGAAGCTGGAGATGGATCACATCACTACCACATCATTGGCTACCGCGTTTACCTTGTCGCCACAATCGGTGGATGTACACAAACTTACCGCCACGGTAGACCATCAGAAGCTGATGATATCCGCCACAATGCACAAATTAGCGGCGCCCAATACTGGTTGGCAATGGTCGGGGTTTGCCACCCTAGACGGCCCATTTGGTGGCTTAATGAAAGATATGAAGCTATCCAACCTTTTCTCTGATGGCTCTATTCATGCGCTCTTTCTT
This sequence comes from Mariprofundales bacterium, assembly GCA_030950645.1. Classification (GTDB taxonomy): domain Bacteria; phylum Pseudomonadota; class Zetaproteobacteria; order Mariprofundales; family J009; genus JAUZRF01. The sequence continues at coordinate 26,801 of JAUZRF010000087.1, read as the reverse complement.
GGTCAGGGGGAGCTGCATCATCGACAACCTTGGTGGCAATCGCTGCAAGGCAGGCTTCGCATGCGAGTAGATGATGGCCGTTTATTAAAAAGTGGCACCATGACCCGTTTTTTAGCAGCGACCAGCCTCATCGATCTGCCGCGTTTTCTGGTAGGCGAACGAAAAGATTTAACAGGAAAAGGGATGCTGTTTCGTCACCTACAGCTGGAGGGGACAATGGATCACGGCGTGATGAAGATCCGCCGCATGGCATTGCGTTCTTCGGCCATGGATGTGGCGGGTACCGGCAGTCTGGATATCGGCAAGGATCATGCCGATGTCTATCTGGTCGCCCACCCATTCCAAAATATCGACGCCATTATTGATGCCATTCCCATCGTACGCGATATCTTGGGTGGTGCCGCACATACTCTATTTCGCAAAATTTACCATCTGCATGGCCCACTTAATGATGCCATCATTGAGGCCTCCACTGCCAAAGCAGCGGGACTAAAGTCGGCAGGGGTCATCGACACCCTGTTGAACCTCCCCAGCCTATGGTTTGGTGAAGCGACAACACCACAATAGACTCACTATGTTTACTACTGTAAATGAGCATTTTTCAACGCCGCTATCGGGAAAACCGGAAGTGCGCTGAGTAGTTACATTTTTCCCATGGTATCAACGGCGGCTAAGGCCTACCACCAATTACACCCAGAGATCACAATCACCGTTTCCGGCGGTGGTTCTGGGGTAGGGATCGCCAGTATTGTACATCACGGCGTCTCGCCGATATGGTGATATTCATCTGCAATGGGCGAGTGATTGAGCAAGGCGCGGAACTGCTTGATCATCCACAACGGCTAGAGACCCGTGAGTACCTGCGTTGGAGCGTCTGCGATTGCGATTAGATGATTCCAAGCGCACCATCGTGCTAACCACCTTGGCCATGCTTGCTTTCGCCGCCAACTCGCTGCTGTGCCGTGAGGCGTTAAAACATACCGCGATTGATGCCGCCAGCTTCACCTCGCTGCGGCTACTTTCTGGTGCGGTCATGCTGTGGATCATCGTACGCTGGCGCAGTGGGGCATCGCAAATCGATGGCGATTGGCGCTCCGCTGGCGCGCTCTTTGTCTATGCAGCGGGCTTCTCTTTTGCCTACAGGAGCCTGTCGGCAGCCACCGGGGCTCTACTCCTCTACGGTGCCATTCACGCCACCATGACCGGCCACGGCATCGCATCTGGGGAGCGATTGCAGCGGTGGCAGATTGTTGGTCTACTGATCGCACTGGCGGGAATGGTTGGGCTGCTACTTCCCGGATTGGCACCGCCACCACTGGGAGCCTCACTCCTGATGCTGACATCGGGAGTGGCGTGGGGTATCTATTCACTGCTAGGGAAATCCAACGCCAACAAAGGCCGCAACCCAATCAACACCACCGCAGGGAATTTCTTACGCGCGGTACCACTGGCCGTAGTACTGAGTCTAATCGCCGCACCAGGCGCATCGTGGGATGCAAACGGTGTCGGCTATGCGCTGCTTTCAGGCGCAATCACCTCAGGTTTGGGCTATGTGATCTGGTACGAGGCGCTACCCGCCCTCCGCGCCACCCAAGCGGCCACGGTTCAGCTCTGCGTGCCGGTACTCACGGCATTGGGAGGCGCAATACTGCTCGCCGAGCCCATCACGCTCCGCATTATTGTGGCCTCAGCAGCCATCCTCGGCGGTATTGGTTTGCTGATCCACCACCACGACTCTCTCAAAAAAGGCACCGTCACCGAATAGCGCATTCACTGCCATTTATACCACCGTGAGCCAGTGGTGGTGAACGGTGTCCTTGCCATGTACCGAGTCAAAATAGGTCTCTTGCAGCACCTTGGTAATCGCGCCGGGCTTGCCTGTACCGATGGTTCTGCCATCCACTTCGCGAATCGGTGTGACCTCCGCTGCGGTGCCGGTAAAAAACGCCTCATCCGCAATATAGACCTCATCGCGGGTAATGCGTTTCTCCACCACTTTAATGCCACCCTCTGTCGCCAACTGCATGATAGTAGCGCGAGTAATGCCATCTAGTGCCGAGGTCAAATCAGGGGTGTAGAGCACATTATCACGCAGAATAAAGATATTCTCACCGCTACCTTCCGCAACAAAACCTTCCACATCGAGCAGTAGCGTTTCATCATAACCATCGCGTAGCGCCTCGGTCAGCGCCAGCATCGAGTTGATGTAGTTACCACACGCTTTGGCCTTGCACATTGAGATATTCACATGGTGACGGGTGTAAGAGGAGGTGCGAATACGGATTCCATTATTGATCGCATCCTCTCCTAAATATGCTCCCCACTCCCAGGCAGCTATCGCAACATGTACCTTGAGATTATCGGCACGAAGCCCCATTCCTTCGGAGCCATAGAAGACAATCGGACGCAAATAGGCGGACTTCAATCCGTTTTTACGCACGGAGTCTATCTGTGCCTGCTGGATGGTAGCGTGATCAAAGGGCATCGGCATATTCATAATTTTGGCCGAACGAAATAGCCGATTGGTATGCTCATCAAGCCGAAAAATGGCCGCACCCTTGTCCGTTTCGTAGGCGCGCACACCCTCGAAAACGCCCATCCCATAATGGAGGGTGTGGGTAAGAACATGCACCTTGGCATCACGCCACGGCACCATTTCGCCATCCATCCAGATCCAACCATCTCTCTCTGCAAAATTCATCATCATTGCACCACTCCCCTACCGTCGCATTGCTGACTCTACCGAGCCAAAGGTCGAAACCTACATGAATGCACCCCTAGCACCAAAGGGTGATCATGTCTGTAATCAGATCTGGCGCATAATCCTGTTACCGTTCAAGGCTATTGCGCACCGCCCTGAAACGCTCCAAACCCGCCGCCATATTCTTGATCATCTCCCGCGCCAGATCATCGGGGTCGGGTAGATTATCCAGATCGGTCAGGCTGATCCTCCTTGTCACCAACGCGCTACCGGCTACCATCAACCGATGAGTCAATACCATTCCGTGCTTCCCATCGCTGAGGAAGCGCTTCAACACACCCTATCTCACATGCTGCCAGCCGATGCCGATGACGGCGATCTCTACCTGCAAAGTGCCAGTTCCGAATCGCTGGCGCTGGAGGAGGGGCGGGTAAAACATATCTCGGCCTCTAGTCGCCAGGGGATCGGTGCGCGGGTGATCAAAGGGGAGGCGGCAGGTCATGCCTTTACTGATCGCCTAGAGCCAGCTGCACTGTTGCAAGCCGCGAAGTCGGCGCGAGCAATCGCTGGGGATGGTGGCAATGCTGCGCCGGTCAATATTCATGCGGGCATCGCCGTTCCCAGCCTCTATCAAGCAGTAAATCCCGCCGATGGGGTGGATTTTAGCCAACGCAAAGCGTTGCTAGAGCAGCTTGACGGACTGGCACGTGGGCTGGATCCACGGGTGCGGCAGGTCTTTGCCAGCATCTCCTCCACCTTCTCCGACATCCACATTGTGCGCATGGATGGCGCCCACCTCCACGATGTGCGACCACTGGTGCGCCTCAATGTGTCGGTAGTGGTTGAGGAAAACGGCCAACGAGAGACCGGCAGTGCTGGCGGTGGCGGCCGGTTCTCGTTGCAGCGCCTCATTGACGGTGATGGGCCGCAGCGATGGGTGCGCGAGGCGGTGCGGCTCGCGACACTCAACCTAGGCGCGCATGCGGCACCAGCGGGAACCATGCCCGTGGTGCTCGGCTCAGGCTGGCCAGGAATTCTGCTCCACGAGGCGATCGGCCACGGGCTGGAGGGAGACTTCAACCGCAAAGGCACCTCAGTATTTGCCGATAAGCTCGGCAAACAGGTGGCGGCGCGCGGCATCACGGTGGTGGACGATGGCTCCATCGCCGAACGGCGCGGCTCGCTGACTATTGACGATGAAGGCACGCCAAGCCAGCGCACGGTGCTGATCGAGGACGGCATTCTGATTGGCTACCTCTGTGACCGCCAAAACGCCCGCCTCATGGGCATGCAGTCGACCGGCAACGGCCGCCGTGAATCCTATGCCCACCCGATTCAACCGCGCATGACCAACACCTTCATGCTGGCAGGCAATGACACCCCTGAAGATGTGCTGGCCTCGCTGGATCGCGGTATCTATGCGGTCAATTTCGGTGGCGGCCAGGTCGATATCACCTCAGGAAAATTCGTCTTCACCACCTCAGAAGCCTACTATGTGGAGAACGGTGTCATTCAATACCCCGTCAAAGGGGCGACACTGATCGGCTCCGGCCATGAAGTGCTGCACAAGGTGTCGATGATCGGCAACGATTTGGCACTGGATCCCGGAGTCGGCACCTGCGGCAAGGGTGGACAATCGGTGCCGGTCGGTGTTGGGCTTCCCACCATCCGAATCGATGAACTAACCGTGGGAGGAACCCAGACATGAATGGCGCAACCGAGCAACTTATCGCTATCGCAACCGAGGCTGGAGCGATCCATGCGGACGCCATTGCGGTTGCCAACAGTGGGGATTCCATTGCGGTACGCAATGGTGCGGTGGAGTCGGTGGAACGCGAGGATTCCTGCGGCATTGGCCTGCGCGCCTTTGTCGCAACCCCCGCAGAAAACCACCAAAAACAAGGCTGCGGCATGGCGTTCGCTACCGCATCCACCTCGGATCTATCTGCCGATGGTCTGCATAAACTGGCGCAGCAGGTGATCGCCATGGCGCGTATCTCCGAGCCTGATCCCGATGCTGTGCCGCCGATTGGTGCCGACCACCCCTCGCAAGCTGAACTGCATGGCTGGCAGCAGACGCATGACCATACGAATGCTGGCTGGAGCCTAGAGCAGGCCAAGGCAGCAGCGTTGGCTTGTGAGGAGACCGCACTCGCCTACGACCACGCCATCAACAATAGTGAAGGGGCAGATGCGGGCTTTGGTAGTAGTCACATGGCCTACTGCTCCAGCGACGGCTTCGCTGCCCTTTACCACAAGGGTTCGGCCTCACTGAGTGTGTCGGTGATCGCAGGTAGCGGTGAGGGGATGCAGCGCGATTATAGCTGGCATCAAGCGCTGCATGCCGCGGATCTCCATTCGCCCGAACAGATCGCCAACGAAGCGGCGCAAAGGGTAGTGCGGCGATTGAATCCCGGCACCATGGCAAGTGGCAAGACCACGGTGGTGTTTGAGCCGCGTACCGCCACCTCGCTGCTTGGCCACCTGACCTCAGCGATCAATGGTCGCGCGGTGCTACAACAACGCTCGTTTCTCACCGATGCACTAGGGCAATCGCTGTTCCCGAATAGCGTCTGTATTGATGATATCCCCAACCATCCGCAGGGGCTAGGCAACCGCCTATTTGATGGCGAAGGGACGCGTTGCCACAGCAATCGCCTGATTGCAGACGGCGTATTGGCGTGCTTCCTCACCGACCGCTACGCCGCTAAACGGCTCCAACAGCCCCCCACCGGCAGTGCCAAACGCGGGCTAACTGGGGATATCGCTATCGGAGCCTCCAACCTGATCTGGCAGCCCGGCACCCTGTCCCAACAGGCGATGGTGGCGGAGATCGGCAACGGCCTGCTGGTCACCGAATTGATCGGCTTCGGCATCAATGGCATCACTGGTGACTATTCGCGTGGTGCCAGCGGATTTCTGATCGAAAACGGGATACTCACACGCCCGGTGCAGGGCATTACCATCGCCGGAAACCTTAAGCAGATGTTTGCTCAAGTGACGCATGTTGGCGCGGACCTGACTTGGTTCGGATCCAGCGCTGTCCCCAGCATCGCAATCGCAGGAATGACCGTTGCCGGACAATAGGGTCTCCAACCATAAAGAGGGGTAACTACTCAGCTCACTCCCGGTTTTCCCGATAGCGGCGTTGAAAAATGCGCATTGACAGTAGTAAACTCCGCTTTTTCGCCTTGCTATCAGAAAAACCGGAAGCGATCTGAGCAGTTACGGGATGTTTTCAATGGGTGCTGAGTAGTTACAAAGAGGGTTGCTAGGCGCTAACGGATTCCGCGCATGGATCGAAAATATACATGGCAATGGCGGAAGGGGTGGGATTTGAACCCACGAATGGTTTCCCATTGCCGGTTTTCAAGACCGGTGCATTCGGCCACTCTGCCACCCTTCCGTTGATGCGCCGCCGCCAATATGCGGAGAAGGCTAGCTCACAGGGGGGGTAAGCTCAATGCGTTAGGGGACTCAATGCGCACCGTGCGATAACCAGGAGGTAAGCGCACGGATTTGCGCTGGCGATAGCGGTCCACCGTGTTCACGGGCAAAGGCCGGCATGGCGGGATTGCCTGCACCATGCGTGATGATGGCGAATAGCGCGTCAGAACGCTTACCCTTGAGTGCCGGCGCATAACCACCTTTTCCATTCTTGCCGTGGCACATGATACAAACTGCACGGTAGATCGCCTTCCCCTGCCGCAACCCTCGTGCTGGGGCGGCATGGCACTTGGCACACTTTCCTGCGAACAGGCTTTCCCTCTTGCCCATCGCATGGGCTCCTATGGGATCGATTCCCATCGCATGGGCTCCCGGATCGAGTCCCATGGGATCGATTCCCATGGCATGGGTCGATGGGCGCACCCGCATGGTGATGGTGCTGCGGGTGACCGCTCCGGTCTGATCGGTGATGGTCACCAGTTTGTGTACCTCACCGCGCTTGGCAAACGGATCGATGGTGACATGGAGTGGGCTAAAACCCTGAGGCGGCAACAGTGTGCTCTCCAGCCGGGCATTGGTGCAGCCGCATGAGCTTTGCACTGATCCCACCATCGTTGCGTGATCGCTGATATTGCGTAGCAGCAGGGTAGCTTGAATCGGCTTGCTGCCATCCACCTCACCCAGATCAAGCTGTGGAGGATCAAGATAGAGGGTGGTGGAGGTGGCCGGAACCGCATCGGCGGGGACAAGCGCCTTCGTTCTGTCCTGCTGGCAGCCGGTGAGCAGGAGCGCGAATAGAACAACTAGGCCAAAGCATCGCATGCCCCTCTGCGCGGGCATGGCGATTTCACCAAGATTTTCTCTGTTGCTCCGCGCCTCCGCGCCTCCACGGTGCATGCTTAAGACAGCCATGGACGCAACGCAACGGGAATAGGCAGCTTTCCCTCCATCATCGCCAGCAATCGGTTGGGTTCTTGGGTGAGAAGCGCCTCAACATCATCCGCCAGTTGCGGCTGCTCAGTCAGCACCGATTCCAATGGAGCCAGCCAGGCATCGAGCTCGCACATGCCCTGGCGACGGAGGTGAAACAGCGCCTTGCGTAGCACTACCGACTTACCCATCGTCTAACTCTTTCGGGTAATCAGCGCCCGCTTGATGTGGTTAATCGCCGCCGTCGGGTTGAGCTCTTTGGGGCAGGCTTGGACACAGTTCATGATCTGGTGACAGCGGTAAAGCTTGAAGCTGTCCTCCAGCGCATCAAGCCGTTCACCAGTCGCTTCATCACGCGAATCGCTGATCCAACGATCGGCTTGCAGCAGCGCGGCAGGGCCTAAGAAGCGATCACCATTCCACCACCATGACGGGCAGGAGGTGGTGCAACAGGCGCAAAGAATGCACTCATATTTGCCATCAAGTTGCTCACGCTGCTCCGGTGTTTGCAGGCGCTCATGCTCCGGGATTGGGGTATCACTCCGCAACCATGGTTTGATCTGGCGGTATTGATCAAAGAAGTGGGTAGTATCCACCACCAGGTCACGGATAATCGGCATGTTGGGTAGCGGATAGATACGAATCGGTTGCGCCAAACCAGCAATGGGGGTGATGCACCCTAGACCATTGATACCATTGATATTCATGCCATCCGATCCGCACACCCCCTCACCACAAGAACGGCGGAAGGTGAGGGTGGAATCGATGTGCCATTTGATATGATTGAGGGCATCAAGCAGTTTCATGCCTAGTTTACCCATTGGCACTTCATAGCGTTGAATACGCTCAGATTTTTCACCATCGTTTTGATTCTCAGGATCAAAACGGAAGATATCGAGTAGAATCATTTCAGCCATGGTTTTAATAGACCCGCTTCTTGGGTGGAAACGATTCAACCGTCATCGGTTGCATCCGTACTGGCTTGTAATCGAGTGCGATTTTATCGTCATCCAACCCCGCCAAGGTGTGTTTGAGCCAGTTGATGTCATCACGCTCGGGATGATCCTCGTGGGCGTGGGCGCCACGCGATTCGGTACGCGCCGCCGCACTGGCAGCAGTGGATCGTGCTAGCTGCATCAAATTCTCCAACTCCATCGCCTCAATCAACGCGGTATTGAACAGACGGTTATGGTCGGAAATACGCACATCCGCCAACTGAGCATAGAGCGTCTCAATATTGGCCACCCCCTCAGCCATCGATTCCGCAGTGCGGTAGACGCTGAAATGGTGTTGCATCGTCTTCTGCATCTGCTCACGCAGGGTGGCTACCGATGGCGCGTTGGCCGATGGGGTATCGGTAGCGGAATCATCACCACCTAACCAGCGTTCCACCCGCTCCACCCCCGGCTGCCAACAATCCGGCGGTAGGGTGACATGGTAGCGGTGCGCATTGAGGCGCCGCATCACTCGGTTGCCGCAGGCACGGCCAAAGACGATAATCTCCAACAGGGAGTTACAGCCCAAGCGATTGGCACCATGCACCGAGGTGCAGGAAGCTTCACCGATCGCAAACAGCCCCGGCACCACCGTTTCGGCATCGTCGTGATCGGTAGAGACCACCTCACCAAACCGATTGGCAGGGATACCGCCCATGGTGTAGTGGGCGGTTGGCTGCACTGGAATCGACTCCTTAGTGCAATCCACACCACCAAAGCGCAGTGCTAACTGATGGATATTGGGCAGTTTGGAGAGGATCAACTCCTCACCCAAATGGTCAAGCTTAAGCAGTGCGTAATCCTTGTTCGGACCACAGCCCCGTCCAGCACGAATCTCCAATGCGATGGCACGCGACACCACATCACGGCTAGCCAGATCCTTAGCGGTGGGGGCATAGCGTTCCATAAATCGCTCACCCTCCGAGTTGAGCAGATAGCCACCTTCGCCACGCACCCCTTCGGTGATCAACGGGCCGACATCAGCAATACCGGTGGGGTGAAATTGAAAAAACTCCATGTCCTCTAACTGATAACCAGCATTGAGTGCCAGCGCACCGCCATCGCCAGTATTGATATGGGCATTGGTGGTGGTCTGAAAAATTCGTCCCGCCCCTCCAGTCGCCAACACAATCGCCTTGGCTTGAAACAGATGATACGCTCCTTGGGCAATATCCCACGCGGTGACACCGTGGCAGCCATCGGCATCGGTAATCAAATCCAAGGCGAAAAACTCCTCGTAAATCTTGGTTTTGGCGCGCAGGTTCTGTTGATACAGGGTGTGTAAAATGGCATGCCCAGTCCGATCTGCAACCGCGCAGGAGCGCTTAGCAATCCCACCTTCACCAAACTCGCGCATCTGGCCACCAAAGGCGCGTTGGTAGATCCGGCCATCCTCCTGACGCGTAAACGGCACACCGAGATGCTCCAGCTCCTTGACCACCAACGGCGCCGCGCGACACATATATTCGATCGCATCCTGATCGCCCAAATAATCGGAGCCCTTGACCGTATCGTACATGTGCCACAGCCAGTGATCGGAGACCACATTGCCCAGAGCCGCATTGATACCGCCTTGCGCGGCACCGGTATGGGAGCGGGTAGGCAGAACCTTGCTTAACACCGCCACCCGGTGGCCCTCATTGGCCAGTTGCAGTGCACAACGCATGCCTGCGCCACCAGCGCCAATGATCACGACATCGTAGAAGTGGTGGGCGACGCGGTCAGTTGAGAGATAAGCCATCGGTTAGAACCACCCCCAAATTAAAGCCAGCCACCAGATCGAAATCGCGGCAAACACCGTCATCAGACCACCAACCACCACCACGCGGGCGCAGGAGCAGTGCAGATAATCTTCGATGATCACCTTCAGCCCGACATAGCCGTGAATGGTAAGGGCAGCGATGAGCAGGGTATGCAAGGTGCGGGTCACGGGGTGGTCGAGCAGGTTCAGCAGGCTGATCTGATCGATATTGCCGCTATAGATACAGATCAATAGCAGAAACGGCAGTGGAATCAGCAGCGCCAACACTACCGCCGACAGGCGCTGCCAATGCCAGTCATGCAGCCCATTGTGGGCGGTGCCTGAACGATACGGTCTCATCTTAGTGTGATCTCATAATAGGGCGATCGCCAGCAGCAAGGCACCAGCACCGGTGGCATAGATCGGCCAACGGGCCACTGCAATCATGGTCTCACGCTGCTCACCAACACCGGCATCAAGCAGCAAAAAGCGGATGCCATTGCAAAAATGGTAGATCAGCGCACTGCCCACCAACCACAACAACAGCCGTCCAAAGGCAGAGTGCAGCACCAGATAGCTGTAGTCATAGCCCGCTTGCGAGCCCACCATGGCGTGCAACAGCCAGAGATAAAAGGGGACAAACCCCACCAGCAATACACCACTCGCCCGATGCGCGATACTCGCGGCCATCGGCCACGACCAACGATAAACCGTCAAATGCGGAGAGTTCGGGCGCTGCGATGTCGGGCGGGGTGCGTCGGTTGCCATGGCCGCAGGTTTACTCAGTTGACCATAGAGTGTCAAATAGACATCGCCATACCACGAGCTAGAATCTTCAATCTTTAGAAAGGTAGTAACTATACTCAGCACCCTACCCAAAAATGACTGTAACGGCTCAGATTGCTTCCGGTTTTTCTGATAGCAAGGCGAAAAAGCGGAGTTTACTACTGTAAATGCGCATTTTTCAACGCCGCTATCAGGAAAACCGGGAGTGAGCTGAGTAGTTACGAAAGGGAGATAACCATGCGCGACAACTTGCTCAAAACCTATCGGGAGTGCCCGATCGAGATTCGTCGTCAGGTGCTAACGGTGATCGAACAGCATGAAGCCGAGTTGACGGTGGACTTCTATCGTCAATTGATGGCCTTCCCCCCATCTGCCGTCTTTCTTGACCATGAGATGGTACAACAGCGCCTCATCCAATCGATGCGCCGCTGGTTGTTGGATGTCTTTTCACTCTCCGCTGAGCAGCGGGTAGATGATTTTCTAGCACACCAGATTCATATCGGTACCGTGCATGCGCGCATTGAGTTGCCGATGTATCTGGTCAACCGTGGCATGATGATTATCAAAAGCGGTGCTGTTCGCCATTTTGTGGCCGCGCTCGACGCAGAGGCGGGTCGCCAGCAGATGATGGAAGGGATTCAATTTATCGATGCCCTGCTCGATAGTTGCCTGACGGCGATCAACCAAGCCTATCTGGAGCAGGTCACCAGTGCCGAGAAGGAGGCACACTCACTGCGCATGCAGACCTCCAGTCTTAACCTCAGTGTGGAATGTGAGCGGATGCGGGCGGAGTTATTTGATTGGTTCCGCGAGCTACTGACCGAAATTGGCCTCCATGGTTCTGGGCACCATTGCGATGTCCACTGCTCTCCGTTCGCGCTCTGGGTGCGGCACAAGGCCACCTTCTATTTCCCACATTCGAAAGAAACACATGAGATGACGGAGATGCTGGTACGCCTGAACGAGGTACTGGCCACACTGGCTGAAGCAGAGGGAAAAGATCAATCGATCATCCTCAAAAAGGCCAACGACTGCATCAGCCGCCTCTCTTGGCACATGGATGGTCTGATTGATCATGTGGCCGAAGAGCAAAACAGCAAAGATGTATTAACCCAACTGCTTAGCCGCCGTTTCCTGGCCGCCATCTTGCAGAATGAGATCAGGGTGGCAACCAAAAACCAGGAACGATTTGGCCTTTTGATGCTGGATTTGGATGATTTTAAGGTGATCAACGATACCCATGGCCATGATGCGGGGGATGCGGTGCTCAAAAAGGTGGGCGAGACGATGCTACACGCCATTCGCCCCACCGATTTCGCCTTTCGTTACGGCGGTGAAGAGATGCTGCTCATCCTAACCAATGTGACACCTTCAGAGCTGGCCAATCAGGCCGAACGGCTGCGGCAAGCGATTGCTGCGTTGGCGGTGCCGCTGAAGGATGGCGGGGAGTTGCATGTCACCGCCAGTATCGGTGGCGCGTTGTACGACTATCACCCTGACTACGAACGCACCCTGAAACTGGCAGATGAAAACCTTTATCGCAGCAAGCACGAAGGGAAAAACCGCGTCACCTGCGGATAGGGCGCTTGTTACATTCCGGGTAACTACTCAGCTCACTCCCGGTTTTCCTGATAGCGGCGTTGAAAAATGCTCATTTACAGTAGTACACTCCGCTTTTTCGCCTTGCTATCAGGAAAACCGGAAGCAATCTGAGCAGTTACAGCCATTTTTTGGTAGGGTGCTGAGAGTTACCATTCCGGCTTATTTGAGGGGGGTGTGCCACGATGAGGCAGGCCGTTTAGAACAGCTGATTACCCACCCCGAATCCGCACATGCCCAAGACTACTTACGCTCCAGATGCCTCAAAAAGCTTGCTACACTTCGCTCCGCACTCCTCCTTGACCCATCTTCCGCTACAGAAGAGGGGGGTCATGTGCGGATTCGGGAGCCCTTGCTGAACGAGGGATGATTCCCCTCAAATAAAGGCAAACATAACACCCAACAGCCATCGAGCTAACCGCGACATCAGACCCGCCAACATGTTATGTTTTTTGACATTATTTGGGCACAGCCCAGCCTTGAGGCCATAATGAAAACTAGGATGAAAAAGGTAGCGCTGATAATTCTGTGCTTATTAGTAACAGCTTGCGCAACGGCCAAAAACCAACATGACCCACTCGAAGGCTACAATCGGGGTGTTGATCAATTCAACACCATCTTGGACAAAGTCACGCTGAAGCCAACTGCTCAGGGCTATGGTCGTATCACACCTGGCCCAATCCGCACCATGGTCAGTAACTTCTTCGATAACAGTACCTACATGAATGTGGTATTGAACGATTTTCTGCAAGGAAAAGGGAAGCAGGGAAGTGCAGATTTCGGCCGTTTTTTACTCAATACCACGCTAGGCGTTGGCGGTTTGTTTGATCCCGCCACCAGCGTCGGCTTAATCAAGCACGATGAAGATCTAGGACAGACCTTAGCGGTGTGGGGCGTGGGACAGGGCGGCTATGTGGTCTACCCATTGTTCGGCCCGAACTCCTATCGGGACACGCCAGACTTCGTCACCTCCACCCTTAGCGATGTGTTGTTTTGGGTATCGTTATCCGCTGCGCCAGCAATCACGATCCCACTCACCATACTCAAGGCGATTGACAAGCGCTATCGCCTCATTGGAGCGGCCAATCTGCGCGATGATATGGCGCTTGACCCTTATGTGTTTACGCGCGAAGCATGGCGGCAACATCGAAAATATTTGATTTTTGATGGCCGAATGGGCACATCCACCAAGAAAAAAGACGACTGGGCGAACGATGACTGGGAGGATAGTACCCCCTAGGGCAGCATAGACCGGCTCCTTGAATTTCATGCTTTTCACCTTGCTATCAGGAAAACCGAAAGCAATCTGAGCAGTTACGGGATGTTTTCAATGGGTGCTGAGTAGTTACCTCCTTATAAACTGTAACTACGCAGACCACTCCTCATTTTCCCGATCGCTGCGTTAAGAAACGAGAAGCAATTGAGCCGCTACGGACTGTTTTCCCGAGGCGCGAGTTCACAAGGAGATTGGTAATGATTGATCCCAACCGCATGACCCAAAAGGTGCGCGAGGCACTGGCCTCAGCGCAAACGCTCTGTGCTCGGCTAGAGCACCAGGCGCTCGACAGCGAACACCTGCTCGCCGAGTTGTTGGCACAAGAGAATGGGCTAGCACCCCAACTCATCACCCGCTGCGGCGCAGATATCAAGGCATGCCGGCAGCGCGTACAGGAGACGCTGGCAAAACTGCCACGGGTCACCGCCAGTGGTGATCAGGATCGTCTCTATGTCACCCAACGGGTAGAACGCACCTTTGCCACCGCCGAGGATGAGGCCAAACAGCTCGGGGACGACTTTATTTCCGTCGAACACCTGCTGCTAGCACTGGTGAGTGAGGGGCAATCAAGCGATAGTGGCAAGCTGTTGGCCGAACTTGGGGTGACGCGAGACAAGCTACTGGAGGCGTTGCTTGCGATCCGCGGCAACCAGCGCGTAACCACCGACGACCCCGAAGCCAACTACGATGCCCTGAACAAGTATGGCATCGATCTGGTTGAGCAGGCGCGGGCGGGAAAGCTTGATCCGGTGATCGGCCGCGATAGCGAGATCCGCAGCGTTATCCGCATCCTATCACGCAAAACCAAGAATAATCCGGTGCTGATCGGCGAGCCCGGAGTGGGAAAAACCGCCATCGTCGAGGGGCTGGCGCAACGCATCGTCAATGGCGATGTTCCGGAGGGGTTGAAGGATCGCACCATCTTTGCCCTCGATATGACCTCACTGATGGCCGGAGCCAAGTATCGCGGCGAGTTCGAGGAGCGGCTCAAGGCGGTGTTAAAGGAGATCAAGTCCGCCGATGGCCGCATCCTGCTGTTCATTGATGAGCTGCACACCATCGTCGGTGCTGGCAAGACTGAGGGCAGCTCAGATGCTGGGAACATGCTTAAGCCAATGCTGGCACGCGGTGAGCTGCACTGCATTGGTGCCACCACCCTCAATGAGCATCGCTTGTATATCGAGAAAGACGCCGCCCTAGAGCGGCGTTTCCAGCCGGTGATCGTCGATGCGCCAGGGGTGGAGGACTCGATCTCCATTCTGCGCGGCCTGCGCGAGCGCTTTGAATTGCACCACGGCGTGCGCATCCTTGATGCGGCACTGGTGGCAGCCGCAACGCTATCAGATCGCTACATCAGCGACCGCTTCCTGCCCGACAAGGCGATCGATCTGATCGATGAGGCCTGCGCCTCAATCCGCACCGAGATCGACTCGATGCCCGCCGAACTTGATGAGATCACCCGCAAAACGATGCGACTGGAGATCGAGGAGACGGCACTCAAAAAAGAGCGTGATGAAGCGAGCCATCAACGGCTCACGGCGTTGCAACTCGAGCTGGCCGATCAACGAAGCGAACGCGATGCCCTCACCGCACGCTGGGAAGCAGAAAAATCAGACATCGGTCGGGTACGGGCGCTGCGCGAACAGATCGATCAAGCCAAGCTTCAGATCGAGCAGGCGGAACGCGCCTACAATCTGGAGAAGGTAGCCGAGCTGCGCTACGGCACACTCCCCACACTGGAGCAGCAGTTGGTAGAGGCCGAAGCCACCTCCATGGATAAGAAAACATTGCTACAAGAAGAGGTAACGGAGGAGGAGATTGCCCGGGTAGTCTCCCGCTGGACGGGCATACCGACCATTCGGTTGGTTGAGGGGGAGCGCGATAAACTCTTGCGTTTAGACCAGACCCTCCATGCGCGAGTGATCGGGCAAGATGAGGCCGTGCAACGGGTAAGCGATGCCGTACTGCGCGCCCGTGCGGGGATATCTGACCAAAACAAACCCATTGGTTCTTTTATCTTCCTTGGCCCTACTGGAGTAGGAAAAACCGAGCTGGCACGCACCCTCGCGACCACACTGTTTGATTCAGATAGTGCCATGGTGCGCATCGACATGAGTGAGTATATGGAGAAGCACGCCGTCTCGCGTCTGCTCGGCGCCCCGCCGGGCTACATCGGATTCGACCAAGGAGGTCAACTCACCGAGGCAGTACGGCGCAAGCCCTACTGTGTGCTACTATTCGATGAGATCGAAAAGGCGCATCCCGATGTGTTGAACATCCTGCTCCAGCTGCTTGATGATGGACGGCTCACCGACTCCAGTGGCCGCACGGTCGATTTTCGCAACACCATCGTCATCATGACCAGCAACCTAGGTAGTGAGCATCTCCTGCAAGGAATCCGCGCTGATGGTGCGATTGATGATGCCACTCGCGACCAGGTCATGGCCACCCTACGCGACCACTTTCGACCGGAGTTTCTTAACCGAGTCGATGAGATCGTGCAGTTCAAGCCGCTGACACAACGCGAGGCGGAGCAGATTGTTGACCTCTTCATGCAGGCGTTAATCCAACGGCTTGAAGTCCGAGGTGTGACCCTCACCATGACCGAGGCCGCACGGGGCTTGATCGCCCGCCAAGGGTACGATGCGATCTATGGTGCGCGCCCACTCAAACGCTTTATTCAACGCCAAGTAGAGACCCCCTTAGCGCGCATGCTGATCGCCAATGGTAGTAGCGCACTGGTGCTTGATTGCACAGACAACCACTTGGAGATTACCCCCGCATAGTCGCCATCAATTCAGCGCATTATTGGCGCGTAAATGCCATAACTAGCGCATCTTCACGCGCAGTAGATGGTGCCGCCGGACGATAATAGTGATGGCGCGTAGCAAGCTGTCGGAAGCCCAACCTCCGATAGAGGCGCACTGCGGCACGGTTGGAGCCACGCACCTCTAGCAAAATGCGGCCACCTGCCAGGCACCGTGCGCCAAGCCAATGCATCAGCGCCGTGGCGATGCCACTGCGCCGACAGTTGGGGGCAACCACCACTTGCAGCAATTCAATCGCGTCGGGCACCACCAAGCTTGCCAACAAGTAACCAACCACCCTATCGCTCCCGACCGATCCATGGGCTTCAGCTACCACCATACGATGATGGTCTAGCCGCAACGCCTCCTCCATCAACGGCAGCGGCCATGCTTCCGGCAACGCCGCTTCCGCCATCGCTGCTAGGGAGGGGAGGTCATCCTCCGTGGCCAGGCGGAGGTGGGGTGCCCCATCCTCCGCGAACACCATCAGTTGGTCGCAGCTTCCTTCGTTTCGGCTATTTTTTCCTTCCAGCCACACCCTTCAATGGCACAAATGTGTTCCGTTCCGTTCCGCTTGGTCACCTTTTCCGTAACGAATGGCGCACTGCATTCAGGACAGGCGCGGTCAATCGGTTGGTTCCAAAGCGCATTTTTGCACTTGGGATAGGTGGAGCAGGAGTAGAATATCTTACCACGGCGCGACTTCTTCACAAGAAAGGTGCCTTTACCACATTCTGGACAGGTGATGCCGGTATCCTTGGGCTTCTCCATCGGCTGGATATTCTTGCATTTGGGGTAGGCCGAGCAACCCAAGAACTTGCCATAACGGCCATGCTTAATCGCCATCGGCTCGCCGCATTTCTCACATTTCTGGTCGGAGAGCTCCGGCGCTTCTACCGCCTGTGGCTCACCATCCTTACCAATCGGTTGCGCGTGTTTGCAGGCAGGATATCCGGTACAAGCGAGAAACTTGCCAAAACGCCCCAGCTTGATCGCCATCGGCTTACCGCACTCCGGACATATCTCTGCGCTCGCTTCCACGGGCCGTTCTGCCACCGCAGCCAGATCAACCGCCGCCTTAAAGGGACCCCAAAAATCCCGTAGCAACGGCTTCCAGCCAGCTTCACCACGCGCGACTGCATCAAGCTTATTCTCAATATCCGCCGTAAATCCAGTATTGATAATATCATCAAAAGAGGCGGTGAGAAACTTGCTCACCCACTCACCAACATCGGTCGGCATGAAGCGCCGCTTCTCCATCTCAACATAGTTGCGTTCTCTTAACACATTGAGAATCGAGGCATAGGTAGAGGGACGGCCAATGCCGTGCCCCTCCAGCTCCTTCACCAGCGTCGCCTCAGAAAACCTCGGCTTGGGCTCAGTAAAATGCTGATTCGGGGTGCAGCTAGCAATGGTGATCGCCTCACCTTCGGTCAGCGGTGGCAGCAAGCGATCCTTATCATCGCCGGCGCCACCGTTGTCATCGGTGCCTTCGATATAAAGTTTGCGAAAACCGGCAAAGCGTAGTGTGGAGCCGGTCGCGCGCAGGGTGAGATGGTCGCCATCGATATCAACACTGACTTGATCGAGAATGGCTGCCGCCATCTGGCAGGCCACGGTACGCTGCCAGATCAGGGTGTAGAGCCGCCACTGCTCGCCATCAAGGGTGCCCTTCAGTGCATCCGGCGTGCGCTGCACATCCGAAGGACGAATCGCCTCATGCGCCTCTTGGGCATTCTTACTTTTATTTTTGAAGCGACGCGCATGATCCGGCAAAAATTCAGCACCATATTTCTGTTCAATGAAGACACGGGTCTCACCCAACGCATCTTCAGATAGGGTGACTGAATCGGTACGCATGTAGGTAATGAGACCGGTACGCTCACCATCAACCTCAATACCTTCGTAGAGCTTTTGCGCCAATTGCATGGTTTTGCGGGCAGTAAATCCCAACTTGCGCGCCGCATCCATCTGCAGGGTGGAGGTGATGAATGGTGGCGCCGGATTCTGCTTGGCCTGTTTCTTCGT
The DNA here is from genome assembly GCA_030950645.1 of Mariprofundales bacterium. GTDB lineage: Bacteria > Pseudomonadota > Zetaproteobacteria > Mariprofundales > J009 > JAUZRF01. The sequence goes on along the minus strand of JAUZRF010000087.1, from coordinate 8,491 downwards.
CACCTTGGCCACCGTAAAACCGGCTTTCTCGATGCGTTTGGCCATCTTTTTGGCGCCAGTGGCATCATGAATCGCAAACTTGGTCAGTGCCTTGCCACCCTCGGCGTGAAGGCGCGCCGCAAAGTCGCCCTCCTTGCCCTTGCAACCGGTGTCGAGCGTCCAGTACTCCTTAGGCTGAAAGCTACGGATATGCGCTTCTCGCTCGCAGATCAGCCGTAACGCTACCGACTGCACCCGACCGGCAGAGAGGCCACTGCGAATCTTGCGCCACAACAACGGAGAGAGGGTAAACCCAACCAGATAATCAAGGGCACTGCGCGCTTGTTGCGCATCGACCAGATGATCATTCACCTGGTGGGGCTGATCAAAGGCTGCGGTGATCGCCTTTTTGGTAATCTCATGAAAGGTCACCCGCTGCACCTCTTTATCCTCAAGCAGGCCGCGTTCGCGCATCACCTCGGCCACATGCCAGGCGATTGCCTCCCCTTCGCGATCCGGATCGCTAGCCAGAATGAGGGTATCGGCCTTTTTCAGCGCGGTGCCAATGGCATCAAGCCGCTTCTTTTTATCGGCAATAATCTCATACTTGATGGCAAAATCCTGTTCGGGATCAACCGAACCGTCTTTCTTGGGAAAGGCGCGAACATGGCCATAGGAGGCTAGCACCTTGTAGCCTTTTCCTAGATATTTTTCAATGGTTTTTGACTTTGCAGGTGACTCAACAACAACGACTGCGCGCATAGGGGAGAACTCTCCAGATGGAAGCCAAGCGCCCTCTATGAGGGATGGCTTAAAGTGTAGCGGCTACCGGGTAGTCGTTCGATGACCCCCTGTAGCTCAAGGGCGAGCAAGGCTGGGGAAAGCTTGGGCACGGTCAAGCCACAAACCTCACTCAAGGCATCAATATGAAGAATTTCACGGCGCAAAGCTTGGCAAATCGCGATTTCAACCGGGTTGGTGGTGGCCGCTTGATGCTCAGACCCAGACGGCACCACACTACGCTGCCAGCCCAACGCATCCATCACCTGTTGGGGTGACTCGGCCAGCTCCGCCTCCCCTTGGCGAATCAGATGGTGGCAACCACGATGGCCATCGTGCAGCACACTACCCGGCACAGCGAACAGCCCACGGCCATACCCCAACGCACGACGGGCAGTGATGAGCGAGCCCGAGCGCAGATCCGCTTCAATCACGACCGTAGCTAGCGCCAGACCGGCAATGATACGGTTGCGACGAGGGAAATATTCCGCACGGGCAGATATTTGCGGAGAAAATTCACTGATCACACAGCCACCACCTTGTTCACCGTTCTGATCACACAAGGCCGCAATTTGGCGCTGCTGGGTGACACTGTTGGCTTGCAATAGACCACAACCCAGCACCGCGATGCCCGGTGCCGACCCTTTGAGAGATCCACCATGCGCCGCGCTATCAATCCCCTGAGCCATGCCACTGACAATCGCCACCTGCTGCTGCGACCACGCTTCACTCCAGCGCCGGGCAATCGCCATCCCTTCGCGACTGGCGCGACGCGCACCTACTACCGCCAATAGGCGCGAGTGGGTAAGCGCGGCCGGATCGCCACGCATAAATAACACCAATGGCGCATCCTCACATGCTGCCAATGCAGCGGGATACCCCACATCCTCCAAACCCACTATTGTAATGTTGTGGCGATGACACTCCTCAAGTATTGGTGTTACATCTTGCGCCGCAGCCTCGCATAGGGCGCGCGCCAACTTTGGCCCTACCCCCTCAATCGCCCGCCACGCGGTAGCATCCATCTGCCATAACTCCAGCGCACTCCCCGCCGCATCGATCAAACGATGACCAATCATGGCACCAATCTGTGGCGTTAGCGTCAGCCGCAGACAAGCGAGTGTCGCCGCAGAGGGATCAACCAATCCAAGCATCCTCAATCACCAACTGCACCGCATCTCCTCCACGCCACTGATCCCGTTGCAGCTCTCCAATCAGTGCCAGCTTCGCCCCCACCACCAACAACTCGACCAACGGTCCAGGATGAAAGGCGATGGCAGAGATGAACGCAGTGTGATCACGCAGTTTGATCGATAACGCCCCACCACGCACCACCTTGACCGACACGATTTCGCTCTCCATCAGCAGCAAGCGACAAGGGGGATTGCCTTTCCCATTCGGAGCAAATCGTGCAATACGATCTGCCAGTCCGGCGTGGGTTGCAGCCATGGTCAGGGCGGCGTCAATCTCCATCGCTGGTGACTGAATCGCACCGGTAGCCAGTTGTGCGCTAATCGCATTGGCAAAGGCACTGAGAAACTTCCCCCAATTCTTCTGTGGTAAGGCACAGCCACCCGCCCCAGCATGACCTCCGTGCCGCAAAAGTAGAGGGGAACAGGTATCGAGCAATCTCGCGATATGAAACCCAGTTACTCCGCGTAAAGAGAGGTGAATATTGCCATCCTCACCGAGATAACCGATTGCAGCAGGCTGATGAAATCGGCGTGCCAGTTTACCCGCAGCCAACCCAACTACTCCCGGATGCCAATCTGGATCAAAGGCCGCCAACACCGCGCCGCTCTGCATGCGAGAAGCGGCCTGTTTTGTGGTGGCCGCCTCCACTACCCGACGCTCTTTATTTAGTCCATCAAGGGTCTTGGCCATCGCCATTGCCTCTTCAGTCGATCGGTTGATAAGCAAGCGCACCGCCACCTCTCCGTGCCCCATCCGACTGGCGGCATTGATGCGCGGTGCAATCTGAAAAGAGACGGTTTTCACCACCATCGGTTGCTCATGATCCGCCACACCCGCCAATTGCAGCAATGCGGCCATGCCCACCGAAGGTACTTGACCCAACCGCTTCAAGCCATGGTACACCAAAATGCGATTGATACCGGTCAACTCCATCATGTCGGCGATGGTGGCAACCGCGACCCGGTCAAGAAGTTGCTTGAGATCATAATTCGGCACACAACCATCCGCCCGCAACCGCTTCCACAATGCGAGCAGAAGATAAAAAGCGACCCCGCAACCACACAGCTTGCGGCCAGCAAAGCCACAATCTTCTCGTGCAGGATTGAGTATCGCAAACGCATCGGGCAACTGTGCCGGAGGGAGATGATGATCGGTGATGATTAAATCCATCCCTAACGCTTTGGCACTGGCCGCCGCCTCAACACAGCTAATCCCAGTATCGCAGCTAATACCAAGCTTGCAACCCGCTGCCGCCTGTATTGCCACCTGTTGTAAGTCGATACCATGCCCCTGCTCAGAACGATGGGGAACATTCCAACTCACCGTTAATCCCGCTGCCTCTAACCCCTCAATCAGGATCGCGGTGGCATTGACCCCATCCGCATCAAAATCCCCGAATATATGCACCATCTCCTGCTCTCGAATCGCCACGCTAAGACGCTCGGCAGCCCTATCTGCATCCCGCATACCCGATGGATCCGGCAAATGCGCGAGCTGGGGTGTGAACCACTCCGGCCTATCTTCCAGGCCACGGTTGCGCACAATCTGCTGCCAAACCTGACTGGGATCGCAATAGGTCTCCGCAGCCAATGAGGCTATTAATGGGCGATCACCACGCCACGCCAACCGATTTTCCCGTACGGATATCACAGAGGATTTATCCATAAAAGTAGTAACTACTCAGCACCCTACCAAAAAATGGCTGTAACTGCTCAGATTGCTTATGGTTTTCCTGACAGCAAGGCGAAAAAGCGGAATTTACTACTGTAAATGCGCATTTTTCAACGCCGCTATCAGGAAAACCGAGAGTGATCTGAGTAGTTACCATATCGGCAACGATGGCACTGGGATAGAATGAGTCAAATAGGGTAGCTGCTCAGATTGCTTCTGATTTTTCTGATAGCAAAGAGAAAAAGCTTAAGTTTACTACTGTCAATGAGCATTTTTCAACGCCGCTACTTGGGCGCTCACCAAAATTGACCCGACTTTGCTCAAAAAACTGATCCACCCCCTCCTTTAATATTTAGTACTGCTCAAAGAACTGACCCAGAGTGCACTACCCTGGGGACTCTAATTGATTGGCTCGTGTTTGTCCCCAATCCCCTCACAGAACTGTGCTTGCGCTATTTACGCACACGGCTCCTCAATAGCGCGTTCGCAAATCAGAACAGATTAACTATCAATTCCTGATGCATCATCTTCCTCGCAAGGTTTCCTCCGTCATTGTTATGTTTACCTTTATTTGAGGGGAGTCATCCCACTCTTTGTGGCGCTTACGGCTGACTACCAAATAACGGCAGCCATGTTCTTTTATCCACGCAATGTTTTCATTGGATGCAATGTGTTTAGGTGTGTCAAACAAACACACTTATTTATAATAACACTTAACTCAAAAGATGCTCAATCGTATATATATAGGGGGGATAAATTTATGCTCCCAAAATTAGATTTTGGAGATAAGCATGAAAGTATGCCTAAATATTGATGGGGAAAAGATCCCTCTTGGTTGTCACACACTGGATTATGTTATAAATTCTATGCTTGATGCACCAGGAAATGGCAAACTATTCAATCGACTAGCATTACATCCATCATTAAATGTTCGAATCGGGATCGCAAGTAAGAAGAATATTGACAAACAAACATTTGAAACTCTTTTTTCATCTGGTGAGTCACATATTATAAGTTGCCTTATAGGCAACCATATAGGTTGTTGTAATTTAAGGGGGGAGCATGAGATTACACATATAACAATGCAACACTATCAGCGCCTATGCTCCTCTAAAGACAGCTTTATTTTATCAACGATTTCCAATATGATGACAGAATATTGGTTTAATAGTAAATTATATGCCGACATCAGAAAATTAATCGATCATCCAAATCCAGATGTTAGATATGCTTTGGCTGACAACTATGCATGCCCGCCAAAGCTCTTAAAGCTATTGACTCAAGATCCTGATCCAGATGTCCGTTTTCGTGCGTTATATGCATTAGAATAATATATAAACATATAGCGACAGCACACCGCTTAAAACTTATTATTGCCAGATGGTTTTAATTATTTTAACTTCTAAAAAAGCATAGGGTTTAACCAGATTCATGTACGGACTTTCCACGCAGCGACTAAAATAGCAGGCATGATCTGAGTAATCATTTAAGGTGTGATGAAGCGCTCAAAAGTAACTTAACCTGACAATTACAAGTATCACTTGAATTCAGGATACCTAATATCAAATTTTTGGAGATTAACATGCAAGTAAGCCTTAATATTGACGGGGGAAATTTTCCCCTTGGTTGTCATGATTTAGCGGAAGTCATATCTGCAATGGCAGATACCTCAGATAACATGCAAGCATTTGATTTGCTCGCTTCGCACCCATCAAGAAAGGTTAGAATAGAGGTTGCGAAAAACGAGAATATTAGCGAAAAAATAGTTGAATCTTTTTTTGCATCCGGCGACGAATATATTATAGAATCCCTTATAGCTAATAGAAATATAAGCCAATCCATAAAGAGCCATTATTACAATATACTTTTATCTTCTGACGACAACTTAATTTTAAAAAAGCTTGCAAATCAATTAACAGAAGATGATTTTGATGCTGTTAATAAAGATAATCTTAAAAAACTGGTAAACCATTCAGATCCAGACATTCGAGGTTCTTTAGCCGAAAATAGATCAAGTCCGCCATGGATCTTAAATCTATTAGCCGAAGATGATGACCCAGATGTTCGTTCGATTGCATCAATGGATCTTCATCAAAAAACATGGGATCAAGATTGGTGATATTAGCGATTAGGAGTTTAACATGAAAACATATTTAAATATTGATGGAGAAAATTTTCCTATTGGTTCTCGTACCCTCACTTGCATCGTAAGGGAATTGCTAGATTCAGCAGTGCTAGATTCATCCGAGCAAGAATCAGCAGATTATACCCAAACAATTAACAAATTAGCTTTGCACCCATCAGCAAATGTTAGAGGGCTTCTTATAAGAAATGGAAGTCTCAGCAAAAAAACAATTGAGGCCCTATTTTCTCAGATGGACCCGTGCATTATAGATGACCTTATGTATTATAGTGATGAAACATGTTACATGAAAGATGATCTTTATGATTCCCTGTTATCCTCTAAGAACATGTCGGTTTTGAAACTCTTTGCAAATCGGGTAATAGTACGAAAGGGCAATAGCGAGGATCGCAATAAAATTCACAAACTCATTCATCATCCAGATCCAGAAATAAGATATGCTTTAGCTGACAATAGGGCTCTTCCTGACTGGATTTTTAAAATATTAGCTCAAGATACTGATTCAGATGTTCGTTTTCGTGCTCTAAGCAGTCTCAAAAAAAGTAATATCTAACCACCCAGCACCCTAAAAAATGGATTATTTATCATTGTGGATACCCTAGCAATAGGTTGAAATGTTAATTTTTAGAGGGGGTCAAGCAGCCCTTAGCTATCATTGGATCTGATTGTCTTTGTCCATAATTTTAAAGGATTTTTTCGTGGATAATGAAAGGTGAACATTGACTTTATGCCAGGGAATTGCTATTTTTGAGTTGTCTTTTAACACAGTGATTAAATAAGGAGTTTTTTGAATATTATAAAAAAATCAGAACAATGGAAATAAAAGTTATCGTACACAGAGGAACAGATGAAATAGGAGGTAGCTGCATTGAGATCAAGACCCCTTCTGAAAGAGTTCTTTTTGATCTAGGTATGCCCTTGATGAATAGCGGCGGAAGCGTAATAAATCCTAAGTTGCTCAATAATCCTAGTATTACGAATGGAATCTTAATTGATATCCTTGGATTGTATGATGGAATATCCGATATTCCAATCGTTGGCGTGCTTCTTTCCCATGCACATCCTGATCATTATGGACTGTTGAACTATGTTCACCCATCAGTACCAATTTACATGAGTGGCGAAAGCAAGGCTCTTATTGAGGTGGGCAATATCTTCTATCCAGAAAACTTGAAACAGACCGAAATCATTAAGCGCTGTACACTATTTTCACTAAATGAACCGTTTTTTCTAGGAAAATTCTGTATCACGCCCTATCTGATTGACCACTCTGCATTTGGAGCGTGTTCATTTTTAATCGAAATTAATGGAATGAAAATTGTTTATACTGGAGATCTTCGCGCCCACGGTCGGAAAGGAGATACTTTTAGGAACCTTCCTAAAAAAGTTGGTCATGTTGATTGCATGCTCATGGAAGGAACAACGATGGGAGGAAACCATTTTGTCGGCTACGATAGCGAAGCAGCAGTCGAAGAAGGCTTTATTAAAAACTTTTCCCAGTGTGGCTGCTCTTTTATTGTTGGTTCAGGAAGCAATGTAGACCGAACTGTTTCGCTCTATCGCGCATGTAAGCGGGCTGGAAAAACTTTGGTGATTGATTTATATCAGTATTATTTACTATTAAAGTGTAAAGCATTTTGCAAAGGGTTACCACCCCATCATGGCGACCATTTGCGCGTTTTGTTTGTTCATGGACAGCATCATACGCTAAAAGAACTTGGAATGAAGCGTTTTCTTTTTGAAGCCAAAGCACGAAGTATTTTTGCAGGAGATATTATTGCGCAACCCAATAAAATGGTGCTTCGTCTCTCTGCATCGATGATTAAAAAAATAGCTGCAAAAATTGGGAAAAATCATTCCCATAAGTTTATCTATACCATGTGGAAGGGGTATCTTAAAAAAGATAAAGATATGATGCAAATACCAGAGGAATATAATGAAAATTGGATTCAGGTACATACCAGTGGCCACGCATATTTGAATGACCTCAAACAACTAACACAATCGATAAAGCCTGATAAGTTAATCCCCATTCACACCTTACAGGGGGATGATTTTGAGCATCATTTTAAGAATGTTGTAAGAATAAAAAATGGAGAGGAATTCACTTTGAGAGAATTAACAATATCAAAAAAATTTAAACGAGGCATCACTAATTCCGTCGCTGTGGATAAAACAAAAGATTTTTTATCATCAATAATAGGTAAAGAGCTTAGCCAATTAATACAGGAGAGAAAAGTGATAGCTTGTATTAGAGACAACTATATAGATTTTTACGCGAGTGGCTGTGTAATTCTCTCTTTTAGGCCTTTGGGCACTAAAAATAAATTTACAATCCATAAAAATTACTTGCCAGATAAGTATATAGATCAACTAAAGGTAGAAAACCCTTATATTTCATTAACGGTAGAAGGGGATGATTTGGTTTTAGACCACATAAAGGGTTTTTCCTATTCCCAGCATATTCTTAGTATTATTAGAGATCAGGAACACGATCATGGAGAATTGGGCAGTTGGAACGCAAACCTGAAAGCATATATCACCCCAAAAAAGCCTTTGAGTGAAAAGCAAGGCATACATTTGTATGTGAAGGATTCAGAGCAGTGGAAGAATAAAGCACTACTTGATCTCGAAGCAACATTTTCTATTTGCGAAAAAGGAAAAAAGAAAACAAAAAGAATATATTAAGTGATATTAGAAAAAGATGATGCTGGCAACGCTAGT
>JAUZRF010000086.1 GCA_030950645.1 Mariprofundales bacterium | reverse complement strand
GAGATGGTGATGCCTGGCGATAATATTGCCATGGAGATCACGCTGTTGACCCCGATCGCAATGGATAAGGAGCTTCGCTTCGCCATTCGTGAGGGTGGCCGCACCGTTGGTGCCGGTGTTGTTACCGAGATCGTTGAGTAAGGGAGTTAGTTAAGTGGCAGCGCAAAGTATTCGTATTCGCCTTAAGGCATTTGATCATCGTGTACTCGACAAGAGTGCGGTGGATATTGTGGCGACAGCAAAGCGTACTGGTGCGGTAGTGCGTGGACCAATTCCGATCCCGACACGGATTCGCAAGTTTTGCGTGATTCGTAGCCCGCATAAGTACAAAGATTCGCGTGAGCAGTTTGAGGTGCGCACCCATAAACGGGTGCTGGATATTGATAATCCTACCCCACAAACCGTTGATGCATTAATGAAACTCGACCTTCCATCCGGTGTGGATGTGAAGATCGAACTGTAATTGGAGAGATCACAATGAGTGCTGGATTGATTGCCCGAAAATTGGGCATGACGCAGGTGTTTGCTGAGGATGGCTCAGCAGTACCGGTAACTGTGCTGGCTATTGAGCCTTGCCGCGTAGTTGCACTGCGTTCACAAGATAAAGATGGTTATGATGCGATTCAGGTTGGCTTTGGTAAGCCTGGTCGCCATGAAAGTCGCGCTGTTCAAGGGCATTATGCCAAGCAGGGTCAGGAAGTGATGGGTGGCTTGCGCGAATTTCGCCTTGGCACTGGTGAGCTTTTTGATCTTGGTCAGGAGCTGTCGGCGGAGATGTTCGAAGCTGGCCAGAAGATCGATGTTTCTGCAACGAGTAAGGGGCATGGGTTTACTGGTGTGATGAAGCGGTATGACTTTGCTGGTGGTCGTGCGACCCATGGCGCTGAGAAGACGCATCGTCAGATGGGTTCAACTGGTCAATGTCAGTGGCCAGGCCGTGTGTTTCCGGGCAAGAAGATGCCTGGTCATTATGGCGCCGAGCGGGTAACCACTCAGAATTTAGAGGTGGTTCGTATCGATGCCGATTGCAATCGCATTTTGGTAAAAGGCGCGGTTCCCGGAGCCAAGAATGGCTTGGTTGAGCTGCGTCCTGCAGTGAAGGGGAAGTAAGATGGCCGAGGTTCAGGTAGTCGATCAACAGAATAATGTGGTTGGAAGTCGCGAGCTTAACGATGCGGTTTTCGGTCTTGAGCGTAATGATGGTTTAGTGCACCGTGTCTATTGTGCATTGGCTCAGGCGCAGCGTAGCGGAACCCATAGCACCAAAACGCGTGCTGAGGTGTCTGGCGGCGGCAAAAAGCCATGGAAGCAGAAGGGAACAGGTCGTGCGCGTGCAGGTTCTACCCGTGCCACGCAATTTCGCCATGGTGGTGTTGCCCATGGCCCTAGTCCCAAGGAGTACGATACTCGCGTCAATCGCAAAGAGCGTCAGCTTGCAATGCGCTTGGTGCTCTCGGATCTTCATCGTTGCGGTAAACTGGTAGTGCTTGATAAGTTGGAGCTTGAAGCCGTGAAGACCAAGGGGTTTATCGCCGCATCTGAAGCATTGAATGCACAACGAGGCCTCTATGTATTGGCTAGTGATAACCAGAATGTAGTTTTGTCTGCGCGCAATGTTCCAAATTGTGAAGTGGTGATGGATGGCCAAATTTCATTGCACAATTTGATGAAGCATGATCGGGTTGTCTTGACCAGCGATGCGGTGAGTAAGATCGAGGAGCGTTTGTTATGAGTGCGCGTTATGGTGATTTTAATGTGTTGCGGAATCCGGTGGTAACAGAGAAGAGTTACGAGGGGCAGGGAGCATCCAATCAGTATGTTTTCCGTGTTGCCCGCGATGCAACGAAACCGGAGATTCAACAAGCGATTGAGCGGGTATTTGGTGTCCATGTTGATCGCCTACAGGTGATGAATATTAAGGGAAAACCAAAGCGTCGAGGCAACTATGTTGGCAAGCGTTCAGGGTATCGTAAAGCGGTGATCCGTCTGATTGCTGGCGATAGCATTGATGTGGCGGAAGAGGCATAAGCTATGGCACTGAAGGCTCTTAAACCCAACACCAATGGCTCTCGTGGTCGTGTAGCAATGGTGAATGACGATCTCTATCGAGGGCGTCCCGAAAAATCATTGACCAGTGGCCTCACCAAGACCGGCGGTCGCAACAATTATGGCCGTATGACGGCCCGTCACATTGGCGGCGGACATCGTCGTCTCTATCGTGAGGTAGATTTTAAGCGCGCTAACCATGGTGTAGCTGGTAAAGTGGATCGAATTGAGTATGATCCCAATCGTACCGCGAATATCGCGCTGGTAGTGTTCACCAATGGTGAGAAGCGCTACATCTTGGCTCCACAAGGGCTGCATCCAGGAGACTCGGTGATGTCCGGGCCCGATGCGGAGATTCGTCCCGGTAACGCACTGCCGCTGTTGGGCATTCGTGTCGGCACTCAAGTGCATAATGTGGAGATGAAACCAGGCAAAGGTGGCCAGATGGCTCGATCTGCCGGAGCTAGCATTCAGTTGATGGGCAAGGAGGGTTCGCAAGCTATTTTGCGACTGCCTTCCGGTGAGTTTCGTCGCGTTGATATTCGCTGCATGGCTACCATTGGTGTGATGGGCAATGCGGATCACTCCAATGCTAAAATCGGCAAGGCTGGTCGGAGTCGCTGGCTGGGGATTCGTCCTCATGTACGCGGCGTGGTGATGAATCCAGTGGATCATCCACATGGTGGTGGTGAAGGGCGCACTAGTGGTGGTCGCCATCCAGTTACACCGTGGGGAGTGCCTACCAAAGGGCACAAAACTCGACAAAAAAACAAGGCTTCGGATCGTGATATTATCCGTCGTCGTAAGAAATAACAGGGGTAAGCAAGCATGGCGCGTTCGCTAAAAAAAGGCCCATTTATTGATCAATCACTAGAGAAAAAGGTGACGGCTGCCGCTACGGCAAGCAAGAAGAGCGTGATTAAGACTTGGTCTCGTCGCTCAACGATTTCTCCAGAGTTTGTCGGCCTTAACTTCGCCGTTCATAACGGCAACAAATTTATTCCTGTCTATGTCAGTGAGAACATGGTGGGTCACAAGTTGGGCGAATTTGCCCCAACCCGTACCTACTATGGTCATGGTGCAGATAAGAAAGCGAAGAAGAGGTAAGTAGAGATGTCCGAACAGGTTAGGGCAGTTGCCAAAAATATGCGGATTAGTCCTCAAAAAGCGCGTTTGATGGCCGATGCCATCCGTGGGCTTCCAGTGGATCGTGCATTGGCCGTACTCGCACTCTCACCCAAGAAATCCGCACGACTATTTGATAAAGTCTTGCGTTCTGCGGTGTCGAATGCGGAGCAGAATAACGGACTGGATGTTGATGAGTTGCAGGTAGCCATGGTGAAGGTTGATTCTGGCATGACTCTGAAGCGTTTTCGTCCTAAGGGGATGGGGCGCATGCGTCGTCGTTTTCACCATCACAGCCACTTGACCGTTGCCGTTCAAGAACGCAGCTGAATTAGGAGTAGATTGAATGGGACAAAAGGTTAATCCAATTGGTTTTCGTGTGGGCATTACCCGCGGTTGGGAATCGATATGGTATGCGGATAAGAATTTTGGCGAATTGCTTCGTGATGATATCCGGATGCGTAAATATATTAAACAGCGCCTGTTTCATGCTGGTGTATCACGCATTGTGATTGAACGACCTGCCGATAAGGTCAAGGTTACAGTGCATACCGCGCGTCCAGGTGTGGTTATTGGTAAGAAGGGCTCGGAGATTGATGCGCTGCGTCGTGACTTGAAGCAGATGTTTCATCAAGATATTCAAATTTTTATCGTTGAAATTCGCCGCCCTGAAGCTGAAGCGCAATTGGTGGCTGAAAATGTTGCTTTCCAATTGGAGCGTCGTGTTGCGTTTCGTCGTGCCATGAAGCGTGCAGTCCAAGGTGTGCTTCGCATGGGAGCCAAGGGTGTGCGTATCTCATGTGGTGGCCGTTTGGGCGGAGCTGAAATCGCGCGTACTGAGTGGTACCGCGAGGGTCGTGTGCCGCTACATACCTTGCGGGCGGATATTGATTACGGCTTCACTGAGGCCAAAACGACCTATGGCTTGATTGGCATCAAGGTCTGGGTGTTTAATGGTGTGAAGCTCGGTCATAGTGACGAGCAGGGATTATAGGAACGAGATATGTTGCAACCTAAGAAAATCCGCTGGCGGAAACACCACAAGGAATTACAGCGTATTCGTGGCATCAGCGAGCGTGGTGCTAGCTTGAACTTCGGAAATATTGGCCTGAAGGCGATGGAGCCGGGTCGTGTTACTGCCCGTCAGATTGAGGCGGCGCGTATTGCTATTACGCGTCATATTCGCCGTCAGGGTCGAGTATGGATTCGAATTTTTCCAGACCTTCCTGTGACCAGTAAGCCCGCAGAAGTTCGGATGGGAAAGGGGAAAGGCTCACCGGAATTTTGGGTGGCAGCAGTGCGGGCTGGTCGTCTATTGTATGAGATGGATGGCGTTGATGAGGATCTGGCGCGTGGCGCGTTGGCATTGGCGTCTGCGAAACTTCCCATTCGTACCAAGGTGGTAGTTCGGGGGCCAGGTCGATGAGTATGAAAGCATTGAATGCTAAGGATAGCTCGGCACTAGTAGAGCAACTTGATGAGCTGGCTGCAGAAAACATGAAGCTCCGGTTTCAAAAGGCGACCATGCAGCTAAATAACACCGCACGCGTAGGCCAGGTTCGACGAGAGATTGCCCAGATTAAAACAGTTTTGACCGGTCGCCAGCGTGCAGAGAGTAAGGAATCATGACAGATCAAGTAGTAGCAGAGATAGAGGTATCATCATCCATCCGTAAACTGGAGGGGGTGGTGATCTCCAATAAGGCGGATAAAAGCGTTGTGGTTGAAGTTGAGCGTAAGTTCCTTCATCCGCGTTATCGCAAAACCGTGCGTTCGCATAAGAAATATATGGCCCATGACGAAGAGAATAGTTGCAATCCCGGAGACCGAGTGATTATTGCAGAGTCTCGTCCACTGTCCAAGCGTAAGCGTTGGCTGATGGAGAAGATTATTCGACGCGTTCAGCAACTGTAACTCGAGGTATTAGGAAATGATTCAGACGGAAACTGTTCTTAAAGTGGCGGACAACTCAGGCGCTCGTCGGGTGGCTTGCATCAAGGTGCTGGGCGGCTCTAAGCGTCGCTATGCTAGCGTCGGCGATGTGATTGTGGTTGCGGTGAAGGATGCAATCCCTGGTGGCAAGGTGAAAAAAGGCGAGGTGCAGAAGGCCGTTGTTGTCCGCACTGCCAAAGAGTTTCGTCGTAAGGATGGAAGCTCTATCCGTTTCGATGAAAATGCGGCGGTACTGCTGAATGCGCAGAATGAGCCGATTGGAACCCGCATCTTTGGCCCAGTCACTCGGGAGTTGCGCGGCAAGGGCTACATGAAAATCGTCTCACTTGCACCCGAAGTGCTGTAGAAGAAGTGGTGGAGAGCAAGATGATGAAATCAAAATTGCACCAAGATGATGAGGTGATTGTGATCGCCGGTCGTGACAAGGGTGCACGAGGTAATGTTATTCGCACCATGCTGAATCAGGGGCGTGTGCTGGTTAGTAAGGTGAATATGGTCAAACGGCACACCCGTCAGACCCAAGAGAGTTCGGGCGGCATTGTCAGTAAAGAGGCGCCATTGGCTCTCTCTAATGTGCAGTTTTACTGTGCGAACTGTCAAAGTGGTGTAAAAATAGGCAGTAAACAGTTGGATGACGGCCGCAAGGTGCGTACTTGTCGCAAATGCGGCGAAGTCCTCGATAGCTAGGAGAAACCGATACCATGGCACGTTTGAAGGCGTTGTACAATGAGAGCGTCGCTCCTGCGATGAAAGATGAGTTTGGTTATGCCAACCCGATGGAGTCCCCGAAGGTCACGAAGATTGTGATCAATATGGGGGTGGGCGAAGCAGCTTTGAATAAGAAATTGATGGATGGTGCAATCAACGATATGACTCTGATTGCTGGTCAAAAGCCTTTGGTTACTAAGGCGCGCAAATCCGTGGCGAATTTTAAGCTTCGTGAAGGGATGCCGGTAGGTTGTAAGGTAACTCTGCGCCGCGCGCGTATGTGGGAATTTCTTGATCGTTTGATCAATGTTGCGCTACCTCGCGTTCGTGATTTTAATGGGGTGAGTGGTAAAGGCTTTGATGGCCGTGGCAATTATTCGCTGGGGATTCGTGAGCAGATCATGTTTCCTGAGATTGAGTATGATAAAGTTGATGCGATTCGTGGCATGAATATCACGATTTGTACCACCGCGAAAACAGATGAAGAGGGGCGCGCTTTGTTGAAGCATTTTAGCATGCCGTTCAGGAATTAGAGGAGTTTTTAGATGGTAAGGATCTTTTTCAATGGCAAGTAAGGCGCTAATCGCAAAGTGTAATCGTAAACCCAAGTTTGCTGTACGGGCATATACTCGGTGCCAACTTTGTGGGCGCCCTCACTCGGTCTACCGTAAGCTAGGGATATGCCGTATCTGCCTGCGCAAGCATGCGTTGGCAGGTGAAATTCCCGGGATGATGAAGTCGAGTTGGTAGGCGAGATGGTAGGAGAAATAGCGTTATGATGATGGATCGAATTGCTGATATGTTGACGCGCATTCGTAATGCGCAGATGGCGAAAATTGAGCGGGTCGAGATGCCTTCAAGTAAGGTGATCCATACTATGGCCGCAATTTTGAAAGAAGAGGGCTATCTGTCTGGTGTGCGTGCCTATAATTTTAAAGGGCGGCGCTATTTGCGAGTAACCTTGCGTTTTGATGATGAGGGGCAGGGCGTTATTCGTGAGATTGCGCGTGTTTCCAAGCCTGGTCGTCGTGTCTATTCTAACGCGGATGCGTTGCCTCGGGTAAAGAACGGCTATGGTATTGCGTTGATTAGTACCTCAAAAGGGATTATGACGGATAGAAAAGCGCGGTCAGAACACATTGGCGGCGAAGTTCTCTGCCGTATATTTTAAGGAAGCTGAATCATGTCTAGAATTGGAAAACAGCCTGTGACAATCCCATCGGGTGTGGAGGTCACGATTGCAAGTGACTCGATCCAGATTAAGGGAAGCAAGGGTAAGATGGTGTGCCCACTTTTTCCTGGAATCACCGCAGAGCAAGAGGGTGAGTCTGTCCAGCTTTCATGTGCAAACATGAATGATAAGAGGTCCAAGAGCTATTTTGGTTTGTCTCGGGCGCTGTTGGCGAACTGTGTTACGGGGGTGCATAAGGGCTTTAGTAAGCGTTTGGAGTTGCGTGGTGTCGGTTATCGTGCCGCCCTGCAAGGCAGCTCTTTGAACCTCTCCTTGGGCTTTTCTCATCCGGTAGTTTATGTGCTTCCTGAAGGGATATCTGCCAAGGTTGAGCAGACCAAGATTTTGATTGAAGGCGTGGATAAACAACGGGTTGGTCAGGTGGCCGCTGAGATTCGTGCATTTCGTCCTCCGGAACCTTACAAAGGTAAGGGCGTTCGTTATGAGGGAGAGCATGTGGCGATGAAGGAAGGAAAGAAGGCTTAAGAAAAGGCTTTCGTAAAGGGTAACTACTCAACACCCTCCCCGAAAATAGCTGTAACTGTTTAGATTGCTGCTGGTTTTTTTGATAGCAAGGTGAAAAAGTGGAGTTTACTACTGTAAATGCGCATTTTTCAACGCCGCTATTGGGAAAACCGGAAGTGAGCTGAGTAGTTACAGTAAAGGTATAAGGTAATATGTCTAAGAAACGCTATGAAATGAATGCGAATATCCGCCGTGCTCGGCGAGTGCGAGCGCGCGTAAAGGCCTCAGGTCGGCTACGGTTAAGTGTGTATCGTTCCGCACGGCACATTTATGCGCAGATCATCGATGATGCTAAGGGAGCTACGCTGGCAGCAGCGTCAAGTCTTGATGCATCGATTGCAGGCGGGAGCAATTGCGACTCAGCACGCTTGGTTGGTGAGCTGCTGGCGAAGAAGTCGGTCGCGGCAGGAGTTGGAGTGGTGAGCTTTGATCGTGGTCGTTACCCGTACCATGGTCGGGTGAAGGCCTTGGCAGACGGTGCACGCGCCGGCGGATTGGAATTTTAGGAGCAGAGCATCAGATGATTAATGCCAATGAATTGGACTTGACGGAGAAGCTTGTTTCCGTGAATCGTGTCGCGAAAACGGTAGCTGGCGGCCGCCGTATGGGGTTTTCAGCCTTGATGGTGGTAGGTGATGGTAACGGCCATGTTGGCTTTGGCCACGCAAAAGCCAAAGAGGTGCCAGAGGCGATTCGTAAAGCGACCGATATCGCTAAAAAATCGTTGATTCAGGTGCCACGCAAGGGTGGAACCCTGTATTTTCATGTGGTTGGTCGGCAAGATGCAACCCGCGTCATGTTAAAACCTGCATCGGAGGGTACTGGCGTTATCGCAGGGTCCGCAGTGCGTGCGGTGATGGATGCTGCGGGGATTCACGATGTGTTGACTAAGGCGTTGGGGTCACGCAACCCGATCAATATCGTGCGAGCAACCTTCGACGGTTTGCAGCAGATGGAGAGCCCGGAGCAGGTGAGAGCACGCTTGGGAAAACACTCCGACTAATAATTCGCGGATCGTGTAGTAATATTTAATGTTATATGTGGAATGGAGTAATTTTGATGTCGAGTAAGGCAACGCTAAAAATTCGCCAGATCAAGAGTGGAATTGGTTATGCGCAAGACCAGCGCGCAACGCTAGTGGGTTTAGGTTTTCGTCGCATGAATCAAGTGGTTGAACGGGAAGACACCCCTGCGATTCGTGGCATGGTGAATAAAATTCGCCATCTGGTGCGTATTGAGCAGGGAGAGTAGACGATGAATTTAAATGACCTTCACCCCTCAGAAGGGAGCCGTAAGGTGCGTAAGCGCCTGGGTAATGGACTTGGTTCTGGACAAGGTAAGACCGGTGGTCGTGGACATAAAGGACAGAAATCCCGCACTGGTGGAAAGGTAGCTCGTGGCTTTGAGGGCGGGCAGATGCCGCTGATTCGTCGGGTACCAAAGCGTGGCTTTACTCCTCGTAACCAAGAGCGGTTTCAGGTGATCAATCTGCTCTCTCTGGATCGTTTTGATGATGGTGCAGCACTATCTGCCGCTGAGCTTTGCCAAGCCGGTCTTGTGCGCTCTGCAACCAGTCCCATTAAGCTATTGGGTAATGGTGAGGTGAATAAGAAGTTCGCGATTACTGTTGCGGCGGCTTCAAAATCTGCGGTAGCCAAGATTGAAGCAGCGGGTGGTAGCTTGACGGTGTTGGAGGCTTAGGGCTTTTCGTATGGCCAATCAGACATCACAAATGGGCGGACTGGCGAATATCGGCAAGATCCCAGAGCTGAAAAAACGGATCCTTTTCACTTTGGGGATGCTGGTTGTGTATCGGTTGGGCGCACATATTCCTGTACCGGGGATCGATGCCTCGATATTGGCGCAATTCTTTAATCAAGCACACGGAAGTTTGCTTGGGCTGTTCGACATGTTTTCAGGCGGCGCTTTGTCTCGGCTGACGATTTTTGCATTGGGGATTATGCCCTATATCTCTGCGGCAATTATCATTCAGTTGATGACGGTGGTTTCGCCTACCCTGGAGCAATTAAAAAAAGAGGGTGAGGCTGGGCGTCGTAAGATTACACAATATACCCGTTATGGCACGGTTGGTCTGGCGCTATTCCAGGGTTTTGGTATGGCGATTGGTTTAGAGTCGTTCTCGGTGAATGGTCATCCAGTAGTGCTCGATCCGGGGATGGATTTTCGCTTGATGACGGTGGTGACTTTGGTGACAGGTACGGTTTTTCTGATGTGGGTCGGTGAGCAGATTACCGAACGGGGCATTGGTAATGGTATCTCGTTGATTATTTTTTCTGGTATTGTGGCCGGATTGCCTCGTGCGATTGGTAGCACTCTAGAGTTGGCTAGGACTGGTGAGTATTCGCCGTTTACTGTGTTGGCGCTATTTACTGTGGCGATTGCGGTGACTGGTGCTGTGGTATGGTTTGAGCGGGCGCAGCGTCGCGTTACCATTCAGTATGCCAAGCGACAGGTTGGCAACCGTATGTATGGTGGTAAGGCATCATTTCTACCATTGAAGATCAATACTGCTGGTGTAATTCCGCCTATTTTCGCTTCCAGTTTAATTCTGCTTCCTGCGACTTTTGCACAGTTTACCAAGGGTGTCGATGGGATGGCATGGATGGGAAATTTGGCCGCGGTGATGGCACCTGGGCAGTGGCTTTACATGGCGCTTTTCACGCTGTTTATTGTTTTCTTTTGTTTCTTTTATACCGCGATTGTTTTTAACCCTAAGGAAACTGCGGATAACCTGAAGAAAAACGGCGCGTTTATTCCCGGTATTCGTCCCGGTCAACGAACTAGCGATTATCTGGATTTTGTTTTGTCACGAATTACGGTGGTGGGTGCAGCCTATGTTACCTTGGTGTGCTTGTTGCCGCAGTACTTGATTTCGGAGTTGTCCGTGCCCTTCTACTTTGGCGGTACCAGCCTATTGATTGTCGTGGTAGTAACGATGGATACCATGGCGCAGATTCAGTCGCATTTGATGTCGCATCAATATGAGGGTCTGATGAAGCAGGCTCGGTTGAAGCGCTCGTGAATGTGGTTTTGTTTGGCCCACCTGGTGTCGGTAAAGGGACTCAGGGCGTACGGCTGACGAAAGATTATCAACTCACTTTATTGGCAACCGGCGACCTGTTGCGCTCAGAGGTGAAGTCTGGCACCTCCCTTGGCATGAAAGCGAAGGCCTTTATGGATGCTGGTGGCTTGGTGCCTGATGATGTGGTGGTTGGGATGATTGAGTCCCGTTTGGTGGATCAGGGAGGTCTTCTTTTGGATGGCTTTCCGCGGAATACGGCGCAGGCTGAAGCGCTTGATCGCATGCTCGCTTCTCATGGGCAACAATTGGATCGCGTAGTTTTTCTGTGTGCTGAGCAGGATGTGTTGGTGGAGCGTCTGTGTGGGCGGCGTGTTTGTCGTGGCTGCGGGCGTGGATTTCACTTGCAATATGATTCGCCCAAGGTGTCCGATGTATGTGACCACTGCGGAGGAGAGCTCTACCAACGCGACGATGATCATGCAGAGGTAATCTCGCAACGGCTTGCTGTCTATGAAGAGCAAACAGCACCATTAGCGTCCTACTATGAGGGGCGGACGGGGTTCTATCGCATAGATGGTAGTGCCTCATTGGAACAGGTTCATGCCGAATTGGTACGGGCACTGGAAGGCTAGCAGATGGCAAAAGAAGATATTATTGAGATGTCCGGTGAGGTAATTGAAAAGTTGCCCAATGCGATGTTCATGGTGCGGTTGGAAAATGACCATGAGTTGTTGTGTATTATTTCTGGAAAAATGCGTAAATATTATATCCGTATTTTGCCTGGAGATAAGGTAACAGTGGAGATTTCTCCCTACGACTTAACTCGTGGTCGTATTAGCTATCGCGAAAAATAACAACAATCGGACGGCATTGTGGTCGTCAGATGTTGGAATTGTAGAAAGGAGGAGGCAGTGAAGGTTCGTGCTTCTGTAAAGAAAATGTGTAATAAATGTCGTGTGATTCGTCGTAAAGGCGTGGTGCGTATTATTTGCGAAAATGCCCGTCATAAGCAGCGTCAAGGTTGATGATGTTGCGAATTGCCCGGAGCGCCGCTAGCTTGCCGCGCCCTTTGATCAGCTTGGAGGTTTAGTGTGGCTCGAATTGCAGGTGTAAATATTCCGACCGATAAGTGCGCAGAGATTGCGTTGACTTATATTTTTGGAATCGGAGTTTCCAGTGCGCGCAAGATTTTAGATGGTGCCAAGGTGGCGCGTCAGAGTCGTGTGCGTGATCTGTCGGAGGATGAGGTGAACCGCATTCGCATCATCGTGAATGAAAATTATTCGGTTGAGGGCGATTTGCGCCGGGATGTTTCTATGAACATCAAGCGTTTGACTGACCTTGGCTGTTATCGTGGCATTCGCCATCGTCGTGGCCTGCCATTGCGTGGCCAGAGGACGAAGACCAATGCGCGTACCCGCAAAGGGCCGCGCCGTGCCATCGCTGGCAAGAAGAAGTAACGCTTCCAATTTATAATTGATTGAGGATTTGAATGGCTAAACCGAAATCGGGCGGCAAGAAACGCGTCCGGAAAAACATTGCGAATGCTGTTGCCCATATTAAGGCATCATTCAACAATACAAATATTACTTTTACAGATGAAGCTGGAAATGCAATTTGCTGGGCCACTAGTGGTGCCGCCGGCTTTAAAGGTGCGCGGAAGAGCACACCCTTTGCCTCGCAGGTGGCTGCAGAAGATGCGGCGCGGAAAGCGATGGATCATGGCGTGAAGAATGTGGTTATTGAGGTGCGTGGCCCTGGGTCGGGACGGGAATCGGCGATGCGTGCAATTGCTGCCGTAGGTTTAAATGTCACCTATATTCGTGATGTTACACCAATTCCACATAATGGTTGCCGTCCACCCAAACGGCGTAGGGTTTAGGAGGCTTTTGTGGCTCGTTATTTAGAAGCTAAATGTCGTTTGTGTCGTCGTGAGGGTGAAAAACTCTTTCTTAAGGGTGGCAAATGTTATTCGAATAAATGTGCGATTGAACGCCGTCCGTTTGCGCCTGGCATGCATGGCCAGGGTCGCCGTCCCCGTCGCGCCTCTGATTATGGCTTGCAGTTGCGTGAGAAGCAGAAGGTGAAACGGTTGTATGGTTTGCAGGAAAAGCAGTTTCGCGCCTATTTTCAAGATGCTGATCGCATGTCCGGTGTTACCGGCCTTAATCTATTGCAATTGCTTGAATCTCGGCTGGATAATGTAGTCTATCGCATGGGCTTTGCCTCGTCGAGATCCGAGGCGCGTCAATTGGTGCGCCATAAGCATATCCAGCTTGAGGGTAAGACCGTTACGATTCCCTCCTGCAATGTTAAAGAGGGCGCGCGGTTAACTTTAGCCAATAAGGCTACGGAGCACCTTCGGGTCAAGGCTTCTATTGAGTCTGCTGCGCAGCGTGGTTTGGTGG
This sequence comes from Mariprofundales bacterium, assembly GCA_030950645.1. Taxonomy (GTDB): domain Bacteria; phylum Pseudomonadota; class Zetaproteobacteria; order Mariprofundales; family J009; genus JAUZRF01. The sequence continues at coordinate 8,422 of JAUZRF010000086.1, read as the reverse complement.
AATGGATGGATGTGGATGTTGCCACGAATCAAGGGGTCTATCGCCAGATGCCGGCGAGGGATCAACTCGATTCGTCGATTCATGAACAGTTGATCGTGGAGTTGTACTCCAAGTAGGGATAGGTGCAGAGGCAGCTGTGATGTTGCCGTACTGCATGAGTTTGCCATTGCTGAGAGGTGTTGGCGGTTCCTATCTACACAGAATATCTACAGCTGATGCGATGTTTGCATCACGCTCTGTAAAAATCATATCTAAGCAGGAAGAATTATCACTATGGAATTGATCAATCCCCGTTCGATTACCGTCGAAGACCTAGTTCCTGGGCGTTCGGCAAAGCTTGAGTTTGAGCCTCTTGAGCGTGGTTACGGCAATACCTTAGGCAATGGCCTGCGTCGCATGTTGCTTTCATCACTGTTGGGCAGTGCGGTGGTTCGTGTGGCTTTTGATGGTGTGATGCATGAGTTTGATACGATCAACGGAGTGCGCGAAGATGTTGCCGATATCATTCTAACGCTTAAGGGGTTAGATATTGAGATGTCGGGCGATGATGCGCAAGAGATTCATTTGGATGTCACTGGGCCAGCAATCGTTACTGCGGCAGATATTCAATGTCCTGCGGGTTTGAGGGTACTGAATTCCGATTTGGTATTGGCGCATCTGAGTGAGGATGGGGCACTGAAATTTACGGCTAAAGTTGAGAAGGGTCGTGGCTATTTACCAGTGCACGAGCGCGATGATAGCGAAGAGAAGGCGATCAGCACTTTGTTGATTGATGCCTCCTTTTCTCCAATACGAAAGGTTGCTGTTCGGGTGGAAAATGCGCGGGTATCGCAGAAGACAAACTACGATAAATTGATTCTCGAAGTGGAGACCGATGGCTCTATTTCCCCCAAGGATGCGGTTAGCGAAGCTGCGCGGATAATGCAGAGCCAGCTGGCTGTATTCCTTGATTTTGATGCTGTTGCGAGTGAATCGAACGCAGAGATGGTGGATTCATCGGGTTTGATTGAGGTGTTCGGGCAACCTATTGATAACCTTGACTTGTCAGTGCGGTCGTTGAACTGCTTGAAGAGTGACGGTATTTTTTATATTGGTGAATTGGTTGGGCGTACCGAGGCAGCAATGTTGCACACCCCGAATTTTGGTCGCAAGTCGCTAGAAGAGATTAAAGAAGTTTTGCAAGGAATGGGATTGTCACTGGGTATGGATGTCAGCGCATGGGAGGCCACACTGGCATCCGATGGTGCTGCCGCACTGGTTGATGAAGCTTAAAACGAGGTAAATTAGTATGCGTCATCGTAAACATCATGGTTCTCTTGGTCTGGTTACAGGCCATCGTCGTGCACTTTTAAGTAATCTCGCTGCGGCGTTGATTACCCATGGTAAGATTGAAACCACCCATGCCAAAGCAAAGGCCATGCGCCCGTATGTGGAGAAGCTGGTGACCTTGGCCAAAGATGGCAGCTTACATTCACGCCGCCAGGTGTTGGCGAAATTGAATCATCGTGATGTGGTTGATCGCCTATTTGTCACGGTTGCTCCGGTATTTGCAGAGCGTGCCGGCGGTTATACCCGCATCATCAAAACTGGTTTCCGTGTAGGAGATGCTGCACCCAAGGCGATTATCGAGTTCGTTGATGCTATTAATACGGATGTTGCGGCGTCCGAGTAACGCGGGTTTATTTTTTCTTTATCGGTAACTACTCAGCTCACTCCCGGTTTTCCCGATAGCGGCGTTGAAAAATGCTCATTTACAGTAGTAAACTCCGCGTTTTCGCCTTGCTATCAGGAAAACCGGAATAAATATGAGTAGTTACCTTTATCGATAAAAAGGGAGGCTTTGGCCTCCCTTTTTTCGTATAGGGTGCTGAGTAGTTACATCACCTGAAAGGATTCGTATGATCATCGTGTTTCGCGGCAACTGGTCGCTCTCTGAATTTCGCCAAAACCGTCTATTTGCAGCAGCACACGCCTTGCATCTGCGCGTCGATGCATTGGACTATGCCCCCCTTTATGTTGCTGTAGTCGATGCTGAGTGGAACAGTGATGACACCGCACATCTGCAAGCACTGTTGACCAAAGACGCTGAATCCGGCGGCTGTGATCCGGTATATCACTGGAAACACGGCGTTATTGTCGCGCCACGGGTCGGCACTATCTCGCCGTGGTCGAGCAAGGCCGCCGAGATTGCGCGCTTAAGCGGCCTAACCCGGCTAATGCGTCTGGAGCTGGCGCATGGCTGGCGCATTGATGGGGAAGATCGTGACAACCCACGACTATTGGCACTGCTCCATGATCGCATGACCGAATCGCTTTATGGTCAATTGGATGACCTAGAGCAGCTTTTCGCCCACCACTCGCCGCAGCCGCTGATCCGAATTGATCTGCTTGGTGCAGGGAGGGCGGCATTGGTGAATGCCAATCGCGATATGGGCTTGGCACTGGCAAATGATGAGATTGACTATCTGGCGGACGCCTTCACCAAGCTGGGACGCAACCCCAGCGATGCTGAGTTGATGATGTTCGCCCAAGCCAACTCCGAGCACTGTCGCCACAAGATCTTCAACGCCGATTGGGTGATCGATGGTCAACCCCAGAACGACTCCCTCTTTGCCATGATCCGCTACAGCCACCAGCAACACCCCGATGGCACACTAATCGCCTACAGCGACAACTCCTCGGTGATTGCTGGCGGCTCCAGCCAGCGGTTTTATCCTGATAGTGATCACCACTATCAGAACCATGCGGTCACTAGCCACATCTTGATGAAGGTCGAGACCCACAATCACCCCACTGCCATCGCCCCTTTCCCGGGCGCGGCTACCGGTTCCGGCGGTGAGATTCGCGATGAGGGAGCGACCGGGATTGGTGGTAAGCCAAAGGCAGGATTAAGCGGATTTTCGGTCTCCAATCTGCACATCCCTGCCCTACCTCAGCCATGGGAAGACGATTTTGGCAAACCCGCGCGGATCGCCTCGGCACGGGAGATTATGTTGGAGGGGCCAATTGGTGCCGCCTCCTTCAACAATGAGTTTGGCCGTCCCAACCTGTGCGGCTACTTCCGCACCCTGGAACAGCGGGTGGATGCCACCCTCTACGGCTACCACAAGCCGATCATGCTTGCCGGTGGCGTCGGCAACATCGATGATCGTCACATCCATAAACGCGAGGTGCCTGCTGGTGCGCTGGTGATCCAGCTCGGCGGGCCAGCGATGCTGATCGGGCTCGGCGGCGGTGCGGCCTCCAGCATGGATGCCGGTGCCAATAGTGAGGCGCTCGATTTCAACTCGGTACAGCGCAGCAACCCGGAGATGGAGCGACGGTGCCAAGAGGTGTTGGATCGCTGCTGGCAGTTGGGTGATGAAAACCCGATCCGCTTTATCCATGACATTGGTGCCGGTGGCCTCTCCAATGCGGTGCCGGAATTGATTCATGATGCGGGCTGCGGTGGCTGGATCGATCTGCGTGCGGTGCATAACATGGAGCCGGGCATGAGCCCGATGCAGATCTGGTGCAACGAGGCGCAAGAGCGCTATATGTTGGCAATTCTGCCACAAGATCGTGCGCAATTTGATGCCATTTGCCAGCGTGAACGCTGCCTCTACGCCGTACTCGGCCATACCACCCATGATGGCCACCTCACCCTGGCCGACCCCATGCTGGGCGAAAACGCTGCGGATCTGGATCTCGAACTGCTGCTTGGAAAACTACCAAAAATGACGCGTGATGTGCAGCATCAAGCTGCGCCAACCACTCCGCTTGATCTCACAGCAATTGATCCGCGTGAAGCGGTGAAACGGGTGCTGCAACTTCCAGCCGTGGCCGACAAATCCTTCCTCATCACTATCGGAGACCGCAGCGTTACCGGCTTGGTCAGCCGTGATCAAATGGTCGGGCCGTGGCAGATTCCAGTAGCGGATGTGGCGGTTACTGCTCGAGATTTTGAGGGGTATGCCGGCGAAGCGATGGCCGTGGGCGAACGGGCACCGGTGGCGATGATCGATGCGATGGCCTCTGGGCGCATGGCCGTGGGTGAGGCATTAACCAACATTGCCGCTGCCGATATCGATGCCATTGGCGACATCAAGCTCTCAGCTAATTGGATGGCTGCCTGCGGCCATGCGGGCGAGGATGCCCGCCTATTCGACACCGTGCGGACGGTCGCCAAAGAGCTCTGTCCGCAGCTCGGTATCTCCATCCCGGTGGGCAAGGACTCCTTGTCGATGAAAACGGTGTGGCAGCATGATGGGCAAACGCAAACCATGGTATCGCCGCTGTCGCTGGTGATCTCGGCATTTGCCCCAGTGAGCGACATCCGCCGCACCCTCACCCCCGAGCTGCGCAGCGATCAAGGTGCAACCGAACTGCTGCTGATTGATCTGGGTGCGGGAGGTAATCGCCTCGGCGGCTCGGCGCTGGCGCAGGTCTATGGTGTCACCGGTGAGGCCGCGCCAAATGTGGATGATCCGGCGCTGTTGCGCAATTTTATGCGTGCCATGCGCGCGCTCAATCGGGCTGGTCTGCTGCTCGCCTACCATGACCGCTCCGATGGCGGTCTGCTCGCCACCCTGTGCGAGATGGCCTTTGCTGGCGGCACCGGTATTGCCGTACACCTACCGATCACAGCAAGCAATGGCCTTGCCGCACTATTTAACGAGGAGCTAGGCGCAGTGGTGCAAATAGCCAGTGCCCAGCGCTCCCGCGTGCAGGCGATTCTGCAACGGACAGGCTTGGCCGAGGTGAGCCATCCCATCGGCACCCTTCGTCATGATGGCCGCATCGTGATCCAATTCGGCGAGCAGGTTTTGCTCGATGCCGAGCAGGCCGAGTTGCACCAATTATGGTCTGCAACCAGCTATCACATGACCGCTCTGCGCGACCATCCCGACTGTGCCAAGGAGGCATTTGATGCCATCCTGACACCGAAACGCAGCCGCCTGTTTGCTGAGCTAACCTTCGACCCTGCCGCAGCCCCTGCCATCATCGGCAAGACGCGGCCGGTGATGGCGGTGTTGCGCGAGCAGGGGGTTAATGGCCAAACCGAGATGGCCGCAGCCTTTGATCGCGCGGGATTCGACTGCATCGATCTCCACAGTAGTGATATTATCGCAGGGCGTTTCGCATTGGCCGATGCCCACGCGCTAGTGGCCTGTGGCGGATTCTCTTTCGGCGATGTGCTGGGCGCCGGGCGTGGCTGGGCCAATACAATTCTGCATCATCCCCGTGCCCGTGATCAATTCACCGCCTTCTTCGCCCGCACCGACACCATTGCGCTGGGGGTCTGCAACGGTTGCCAGATGATGAGTGCACTCAAGGGAATGATCCCCGGTGCCGCACACTGGCCGCAGTTTATGCGCAACCGCAGCGAACAGTTTGAGGCGCGGCTACTGATGGTTGAGGTGATGGAGTCCCCCTCCATGTTCATGCATGGCATGGCAGGTTCCAAGCTGCCGCTAGTTGTAGCCCACGGCGAAGGGCGCGTGGAGTTTGCCTGCGCCAGCGATGCCTCCGCTGCCACTCCGGTACTGCGCTACATTGATGGCCATGACATGCCAGCATCGCTCTACCCACAAAACCCCAACGGCTCCCCTGATGGTCTCACCGCCTTTTGCAACGACGATGGCCGCTTCACCATCATGATGCCCCATCCAGAGCGCCTATTCCGCAACGCCCAATATTCATGGCGTCCCGACAATTGGAACGGCTCCGCGCCTTGGATGCGCATGTTCCAAAATGCACGGGCATTCTTTAAATAGGGGTAATACTCAGGAGTAAACTCCGATTTGTCGCTACGCAGCGGTTTTGCGCTGCCACTGGGGCATGTTTTCGGCTAGTTTGCGCCCCATGAATGATTCTCCTTCCTCCATGGTGGCTCTGCATCACGCAGTCGCATTGATTTCGCGCCCCTCTGTGACGCCAGAGGATGGCGGTTGCCAAGCCTATCTGGATACGGTGTTGCAGCCATTGGGCTTTGTGCGGCAGCGCCTAGATGCTGGAGGTGTGACCAATAGCTGCTATCCGCGTCCGGGCGCACGACTGGGTACGCTCGCCTTTGCAGGCCATACCGATGTGGTGCCAACGGGGCCGTTGGCAGCGTGGCCGCATGATCCGTTTTCTGCCACGGTAGCCGATGGCATCCTGCATGGGCGCGGAGCTCAGGATATGAAGGGTGCGATTGCCTGTTGGGTCGCGGCGGTAGCCTTGCTTTTGGAGCAGGGAGTTGCGTTGCCTACGCTGCAGCTGTTGATTACCTCGGATGAGGAGGGGGAGTCGATCGATGGCACCATCCGACTGGTGGCGTGGCTGCAGGCGCACCACGCGCTTCCGGATGCAGTAGTGGTGGGTGAACCCTCCAGTTTTCAGCATGTTGGAGATATCGTGCGGCGCGGACGGCGTGGTGTCGTCCAGGGGAAGATTACATTTCTTGGCCGTCAGGGGCACTCGGCCTATCCTCAGGATGCGGATAATGCGATTCATCGTGCGGTTCCCGTGTTGGCGAGGATCGCAGCCATCGATTGGGGTCAGCCAGCATCAGGATTCCCTGCTACCTCTTGCCAGATCACCAATCTTACGGCGGGCACCGGTGCGATCAATGTGATTCCCGGTAGCTGCACCGCGGTGATTGATCTGCGTTATAATCCCGCCAATGATTATGAAGGAATCGTGGCCGCGATTGCGGCCTGTTGTGCCGAAGTGAAGGTCGATCTCAAGCTAGAGCATACAGCTCAAGCATTTGTGACCCCGGAAGGGCCGTTTCTCCAGTTGATTGCCGATGCGATTGATCGCTGCGCAGCTATCGTCACGCGACCAGACACGGGAGGAGGGACCTCCGATGGGCGATTTTTTGCTGCCGCAGGGGTGCCGGTGGTCGAACTGGGCTTGACCAATGGCACCATTCATCAGATTGGGGAGCAGGTTGCGGTGGCGGAGCTGGCGCAGTTGACGGCGATCTATGCTGATATCATGCATCACTTTGGTGTGAAGTGATGGATCATCAGGTGATTCCCATTCGTAGCGAGGGGGAGCCAATGGTGGGGAAGCCCAAGTGGCTTAAGGTTCGTGCACCGATGTCCGCTGAGTATCGCAATCTGGTGCAGATGATGCGCGACCTCAAGCTCAATACGGTGTGTGAAGAGGCGAGCTGCCCCAATATCGGAGATTGCTGGAAGCAGGGCTCGGCTACCTTTATGATTTTGGGTAAGGTCTGCACCCGCACCTGTGCGTTTTGCAATGTGGCGACAGGCCGACCTGATCCGGTTGATTCTGGTGAAGCGGAGCGTTTGGCCGAGGCGGTGGCTCGGTTGGGGCTCAAGCATGTGGTCATTACCAGCGTGGATCGCGATGACCTGCCCGATGGCGGGGCAGGGCATTACGCAGCGGTGATTCGTCATCTGCGCCTACGCCAGCCCGAGGTGGTGATCGAGGTGCTTACTCCCGATTTTCAGCGCAAGCCTCCCTCCTGCCTGAATACGGTGGTGGATGCTGGTCCGGATATCTTCAACCATAATTTGGAGACGGTGCCACGGCTCTACCGCTCGGTGCGGCCGGGGGCGCGATATTTTACCAGTCTGCGGCTGTTGCAACGGGCCAAGGAGCTTGATCCGGCGGTGGTGACCAAATCGGGGATCATGGTGGGCTTGGGTGAGGAGCGCGATGAGGTGCTGCAAGTGCTCGATGACCTGCGCGAGGCGGGGGTGGATATTCTCACCATCGGTCAGTATTTACGCCCGAGCGAGAAGCACCATCCGGTGATGCGGTATTGGGAGCCAGAGGCGTTTGACGAGCTTAAATATCTGGCTGAGAAGCGTGGGTTTGGCATGGTGGCATCGGGGCCGTTGGTGCGCTCATCCTTTCATGCAGACCGGGTGTTTCAAATGCTCAAATTGGGTCGTGACCACGCATAATGCGAACCGTATGGGGCTGCTCTCACGCGGCTGCTTCGCGCGCACAAGTACAAACATAGGATGGTAAATCGGCATGATTTTGGATCAACTTGAGAACGCGCATCGCTATTTATCACTCCATTCGGGCTTTGCTAAGAGCCTCTTGCACAACTCTGGGTGGATGAGTGGCAATCCCACTTCGAGTGCATTTTCAGGATGGAATGAGGTGCATGGTGGTTCCATGCACCGAAATACCCGCCTGGAAATGCGCCGGAGTGGGGAAGCCAATCGCCGCTCATGAGTTTTGCAAGAGGCTCCTAAGGCCATGGAGTTTCTCTTGCGCTCCGATATCAAAGCAATACCCGCAGGGAAGCATGTGATTGATGGTGACCGTATTTTTGCAATCGTAGAGCAGGGGCTGGGCCGTGAAAAAGCGGATGCCTTACTTGAGACCCACGAGAACTATATTGATATTCAGTTGGTGCTGTCCGGGGTCGATACGATGGGGTGGAAACCCAAAGCATGGTGCACGCAGCCAA
>JAUZRF010000085.1 GCA_030950645.1 Mariprofundales bacterium | reverse complement strand
CACCCTACCAAAAAATAGCTGTAACTGCTCAGATTGCTTCCAGTTTTCCTGATAGCAAGGCGAAAAAGCGGAGTTTACTACTGTAAATGAGCATTTTTCAACGCCGCTATCGGGAAAACTGGGAGTGAGCTGAGTAGTTACGATTTATTTATTTACGATGCCTTAGCTGTAATGGAGCAGGCTATGCACGGGAATGCCGCTTAGTTTATCGCGTCCTGCAAGAAAATCGAGTTCAATAGCAAAGAGTAGAGCGCCTATATCCACCCCCTTGATTTGACGCAGCAACTCCACGGTAGCGGCAGCGGTGCCACCGGTGGCGAGTAGGTCATCTACAATGACTACTTTTTGGCCAGCATCTAGGGCATCTTGATGGATTTCCAGACGGTCTTTGCCATATTCAAGTTCATAATCAATGCCATAAGTTGCTGCCGGAAGTTTGCCTGGTTTGCGCACGGGGACAAAACTTAAATCCATCTGTTGTGCCAATGCAGCACCGAAAATGAAGCCCCGGGATTCGATACCAAGGATGGCAGTAGTGTTGTGTGGCACGAAGCATGACATTTGGGATATGGCCGCAGAGAAGGCATCGGGATTGGCCAGCAGTGGGGTAATGTCTTTAAACATAATCCCAGGTTGCGGGAAATCGGGCACCGTTCGGATGTAGGTTGCGAAATCGATGGCAGTAGAGATTGTCATTGGAGAGCTCCTTGTAAATATGATTGTTCCATTAGTGTATGCAGTGTGTGTAACGCGGAGACTTGGATTTGCCGCACCCGTTTTTTGTTACAGCCCATCTCCTGGCCAACCGATGCAAGAGTGGATCCGCAGCACCATCCAAGCCGAAGCGGTGTTGAACCACATGTTGTTCTCATGTAAAGAGTAGCTGCATCCAGCGCTGAATACTCGCATGCTGCTGCTGTTCTAAAAAATAGTCTGGGGAATACTTGATGGCCTCGGGTGTGTTGGCAATGTCATGGCTGGTATGCGTGCTTGAGCAACGCTGGAGAATGGTGTGATTTGTTGAGGAATGACGAGGAGGTCGCGAACTTTCGATAACGCTTTACCCAGTTCGCACTCGGTTGGATCGCGTTGCATTCGTAGTCCTTCCCGAACGCGGTATTATCGTAGTTCCTGATCGCTCGTTCCATGCTATGGCGTACCCATCGCATAGGTGGCAAAGCGGCTTAATGCGTGGATGAGATCCAAATCACCCTCTTCAATGCGGTCTACCAGTGATAGTGAAGTATGAAAAGTAGTGTCGGGCGCTTCCAACGGCTAAGCGAAGGTTAGTGACCAAAATTTTCCAACCCGCGTTGGTATCTCGATGGGTAAAACGATGGAATAGTGCCGATTCATCTTCACGCGTAATTTGTGAGTAGTGACTGCTTTCATTTAGATAAATCCCTACTGGATCATCGCTGGAAGTTGCTTTCATCGTTTGGGTAGATAGAGCAAAGGGTCAACTGGGGTTGTGCCTCGGCGCACCTCAAAATGGAGGTGCGGCCCAGTAGAGTGACCCGTGCTTCCTACCTTGGCGATGATTTGGCCACTACGCACGCGATCGCCACGGCGTACCAGATTGCGTTGGTTATGGGCGTAGGCGGTGAATAGATCGCGACTATGGCGAATGATAATGAGGTTTCCGTAACCGGTAAGACGATGATCCGAGTAAACTACGGTGCCAGCTGCGGCAGCGGTCACTGGGGTTCCTATTTTAACTCCGATATCAATCCCATCGTGCATACGGCTTCCTCGAGGGCCAAATTTACTGGTGATCACTCCGTGAACGGGCCAATGCAGGTGGTAGTTGCCGATTCCCCTGGCTGCTGGATGCGAAACATGGTGAGCTTTCCGGTGCCGATGTGTTGATCGATGATGGCGGATGGGTTTGTGCGCGGTTTTCCTCTTCAAATGGCGAGGCTTCGTCGATCTTGGATGATGGGAGGGCGCTACAAAATGCGGCTGGGGATGGGGTTCCTCAGGAATAGGGATACTGGTAACCTTTGGCGCATTTTTGGTTAGGTAAATGCGTTGGCCGATGTAGATGGTATAAGGTTTTTTTAGGTGGTTTCTATGACTTAAAAGATGGTAATCAATGCCAAAACGCTTGCCAATTTGATACAGGGAATCTCCTGCATGCGCAATGTATACTTGGGGCGCCGGCCGGCCACTGTGGCCTGGATATAATGCAATATCGGTTTTGTAGCAGCTGACAAGGAGCAAGCAAAGCAGGAGTGCAGGAAAAAACCTCAGCGCACGAGCCACAGCATACCGAAGCCGCCGACCACCAATAGGCTAACGGCAACCGTAATCCACTCAAAATAGCGTTCAACCAGCAGGCGGATGCGTGTTCCACCCCAGCGCAATAGCCCACCCTCAAGGTAAAATCTGGCTCCGCGAGAGATGAGCGTCGCCAGCAAAAATGGGGGGAAGGCGAGTCCGAACGCGCCTGCGGCAATGGTGATCACCTTAAAGGGGATCGGGGAGAAGCCTGCAATCAATACTAGCCAAAAGCCGTGTTGTGTGAAGAGGCTTTGCATGTGGTTGAATTGTCCCATTGCGCCGTACCATTCCAATAATGGCTGGGCGATACTGGTAAATAGAAACATCCCGATGGCGTAACCAAGTGCAGCACCAATGACCGAGCCTGCAGTAGCGAGAAAAGCAAAGTGGAGCCCCTGTTTAGGGCGGCCAAGCGCCAAGGGAATCAGCAATAGATCCGGAGGGATGGGGAAGCAGGAGGCTTCGATCATGGCAATAGTAAATAGTGCCCAGTGTGCTTGGGGATGATCGGCCCATTCTAGTGTCCAGTGGTAACAGCGGCGCAGCCAGTTTTCAGTCTTGAGCACGGGAGCAGTGCTGGTGGTTGCCATCCGTTACTGTGTTCCAGCAAGTAACGGTACAAAAGTGCAGTGATCAAAGGGTTTTTCTATAACACCTTGATCACTTTTCGTGCGCATGATTAGCTGATGTTTTCCTTGCTCACCCTCGGGCATGAGCAGTCGCCCACCAGTGCGTAATTGCTCCATCCAGGCATGTGAGCCGAGACCTCCCGCAGTGACGATGATCGCATCGAATGGCGCGAACCCATCCCAACCTAGCAGTCCATCATCGCATGTGAGAACGATGCGATTGAGTAACCGGCATCTGAGCAGATTTTTGCGCGCCAGCAGATGCAGCGCTTCAATGCGCTCAATGGAATAGACGCGGCGGCAGAGCATGGCAAGTACCGCTGTTTGGTAGCCACAGCCGCTGCCGATTTCGAGTACCCGCTCATTCCCTTGCAGTGATAATAGCTCACTCATTCGTGCCACCATGTAGGGTTGGGATATGGTTTGGCCACCACCAATAGGCAGGGCGCAATCGTGATACGCTCTAGCACGCATCGTCTCATCGACGAATAGATGGCGCGGAATGGTCGACATCGCTGCGAGTACGCGCGAATCTTTGATGCCGCGCGCGACCATCTGTTCTTGCACCATGCGTGAACGGGCGCGTTCCAGCGGTTGTGTAGGTGGCGCTAGCATATTGATCATGGTAACTACTCAGCTCACTTCCGGTTTTCCCGATAACGGCGTTGAAAAATGCTCATTTACAGTAGATCCTCTTGCAAAACGCTGGGTGGATGAGTGGGGAAGCCAATCGCCGCTCATGAGTTGTGTAAGCGGTTCAGTAGTAAACTTAAGCTTTTGCGCCTTGCTATCAGAAAAACCGGAAGTAATCTGAGCAGTTACAGCCATTTCCGGGTAGGGTGCTGAGTAGTTACTGATCATGTTGAATGATAGCGTAACAAGAGGAGGTGCCCGATGATGACAATAGCGTGTCACCATCGGGTTGATAATGGTCGGGACGGCAGGATTTGAACCTGCGACCACTTGACCCCCAGTCAAGTGCGCTACCAAGCTGCGCTACGCCCCGAAGATAGGGTGAATACTATCTGTTTTTTTGACGCTGTCATCTGTGAGCCTGCGCCTGTTGCTGTGGAGATGCGCTTAGCTCAGGGCTGTGAGAGTAGCTCACGAGCAATCAGTAGACGGCTGCGAACAATACTCAATTGGGTGCGCAGATCCTGCTGCTTTCCGGAGGGAATAGGGGTGCCGCTGGCAATTTGGCGTCGAGCACCACGAATAGTAAATTTAAGATGGTGCAACAAGTGGCGGATTTGAATAATCATGAAGACATCGCGTTGCCGGTATCGGCGACGGTTTCCGTTCCACTTTTCAGGTTTAAGTTGGTGAAACTCGGTTTCCCAATAGCGTAATACATGCGGTTCAATTTTACACAGATCGCTTACTTCACGAATTGAATAAAACACCTTATCGCCCAAGTCCGGCACGGCGATGCCTGCGTGCAATAGCTGTTTGACAAGATTACTCATATCAGAGGGTGATCCGAAGGGTCAGGCTACGGATCATCGTCGAATCAATCGCGAATGCCGTTCATCCGATTTTTCATGATCGGGCTGGCACGGAAAGTCACTACACGGCGCGGTGTGATCATGATTTCAACCCCAGTCTTTGGATTGCGTCCAATACGCTCTTTTTTATTGCGAAGAACGAAGTGGCCAAAGCCAGAGAGTTTTACATCCTCGCCGTTCTCCAATGATTTTCGAATAATTTCAAAGAGATCATCCACAAGGGATGCGGACTCTGCTTTGGAGAGGCCTACCCGTTCATATACGGCTTTCACGATATCGGCTTTTGTCACTGTAAATGTATCCTTCATTACAACTGGTAGTTATTGGCAATCACGCTGCCAAAAGGTGAAAAGTATGCATCTGCTTGCACAGCGGGAAAAAACCACATCGGGTTAATCAAAAAAACTGTAAAGCTACGGTGGCAAATCGTAGCGAGCCATTTTATCCTGTCAAAACAATTGCAAACTGGCATTCAATCCATGTCGATTAATTCTGGCTTAAGATAGGTCTTGGCGTATTGAAGATAGACCTTGCGGATTACAAACTCATCAAACAGATCGGGATCGATATGGTGCTCTTTTTTCATGAACCCCATGATCTGTATTACGCGTGATAGCGGCATCCCATCCTTGTATGGTCGATCACAAGCGGTAAGTGCTTCGAAGATGTCTGCGATACCCAGCATGCGCGCCTCTATGGACATCTCTTCGCGCTTAAGCCCCAGTGGGTAACCGGTACCATCCATCTTTTCGTGGTGCCCTCCTGCAATCTCGGGCACATTCCTGAGATGCGATGGGAAGGGGAGCGAGCGCAGCATCTTTATGGTCAGGGTAATGTGATTGTTGATGATTTCACGCTCTTCGGGCAATAAGGTTCCTTTGGTGATGTTGAGATTGGTTATCTCGTTATCGGTAAGAAGCGGTTTGGACTCCCCGACATGATCAGTCCACTGCCGCTGGCCGATTGTGGTGACCCGTTGTTGCAGGGTTTCGGCCATAAACTCGCCACCTTGATTACATTGGTGGACAAATGCACGGTCGAGCTCAATAGCATCTTGCTGATGTTTCAGCCGGCCTTGATCCTCTTCGCTCCACTCAATCTGCTGCTGCGCCATTTTCTCACGCAGCATGGTGATCTCGGCATCCTTGTGCACCAGCTCAAAGCGCGCATCCACCAAATCAATGCGATCATAAATGGTCTCTAACTTGGTGCCTTTATCTACAATATGGACTGGCGTGGTGATTTTTCCGCAGTCATGCATCATCGCGGCGATCTTCATTTCGTAGCGTTGTTCATCACTTAAATGATAATCCGAAAATTGACCATCGGTAGTTTCTGATACTGCATCGGCCAGCATCAATGCGATCTCTGGTACTCGGCGGCAGTGCCCCCCAGTGTAGGGTGATTTGGCATCAATCGCTTGGGAAATCACATCAATAAATGACTCCATCAACAGCTTGAGTTCGCTAACTAACTGATGGTTGGTGATCGCTACCGCAGCTTGCGAGGCCAGCGACTCAGCTAGTTCTTGATTCTCTTGACTGAAGGGGATGATGGTTCCATCTTCCTGTTGCGCATTAATCAGTTGCAGGACACCAATAATCTCTTGGCGTTGATTGGTCATTGGCACAGTAAGGAAGGATTTTGAGCGGTAGCCCGTTTTTTTATCGAAGGCGCGCGTGCCTGTGAAGTTGAATCCTTCAGCATCGTAGGCGTCTGCAATATTAATGGTTTGGCCGTGAATGGCCGCATTGACAGCAACGAGGTTATCATTGGGGAGGCCTGCCTCATCATAGAGCGGAATGGGAGCCATCGGAAGCGGGTTTTCGCTATCTTGACCCATATGGATACCAAGGGATTCCGTCTCTAATAGATTGAAATATAGCATGTTATTGTCATCAACGCGATACAGCGTGCCGCCATCGGCGCCGGTTAACTCCCTCGCACCATGTAGAATTGATTCAAGTATCTTGCCGTTGTCTGTCTCTGCCGACAATGATGCGCCAATCTCGTTGAGTCGTTCAATGCGTTGCAATAACTGGTTATGTACCATGTTGGAGAACCTCTCTTCAATTGGTGGAATGAAACGCCTCAGCTTACTATCTAATTTTCTCGATAGCGGTGTTGAAAAATGCTCATTTACAGTAAGTAAACTCCGCTTTTTCGCTTTGCTATCAGAAAAACCGGAAGCAATCTGATCAGTTACGGTGGAATAATCCTCTTACTAAGCCAACGAAAGGTAGGGATGGTGATCACTTTAGCAAAATTTAACACGAAGTCGGCGTGTTTTGAACTCGACATGGCGGGATTGGATTCCTACCTTTGCCGCCAACTGACAGGGGGTAATCATGATGCATCATCGACAACATTCGGCCTATCTTGTATTGACAGATGGTCGGGTTTTCCAAGGGCTTGCAATTGGTTCGCGTGGCCATCGCGTGGGTGAGGTCTGTTTTAACACCTCCATTACTGGCTACCAGGAGATTCTCTCTGACCCCTCCTATAAGGATCAATTGATCACCTTTACCACGCCGCACATTGGTAATGTTGGCGTGAATGCGGTGGACATGGAGTCAGAACGGGTATGTGCCAGCGGAGTTATTGTGCGCCAGATGACACGCACTTGCTCGAACTATCGCGCGGATCAAGGGCTCAATGACTGGTTGCTTGCGCAGGGTGTGGTTGGTATTGCGGATGTTGATACCCGTGCGTTGACCCGTCATCTGCGTGAGCGTGGGGCAGTGAATGGGGTAATTGTCTCGGATGGTAGTGATGTGGCGGCAATGATGGCATTGGCACAGCGGTGGTCGGGTTTAGTTGGACGCGATCTGGTGGGTGAGGTGAGTTGCACGGCTCCGAGCAATTGGTCGCAGGGGAGCTATGATCTTGATGCGGCCGAGTTTGCACTCTCGGATGCCACAACGCCGATTGCGGTGCTCGATTTTGGCTGTAAGCAGAATATTTTACGCATGTTGACCGATCGCGGCCTGCAGGTGCATCGTCTGCCAGCCTCCTCCAGCGCGGCTCAGATTTTGGCTTGTAAGCCAGCAGGGATATTCCTCTCCAATGGGCCGGGCGATCCCGCAGCGGTTGGCTATGCGGTAGCGACGATTCGCCAATTGTTGCGCCACGATATCCCTATTTTTGGCATCTGTATGGGGCATCAGCTACTGAGTCAGGCGCTGGGGCTCGCTACTTTCAAACTGAAATTTGGTCATCGTGGCGGCAACCATCCGGTGGAAAATATAGTTGATGGAAAAGTGGAAATATCCAGCCAAAATCATGGTTTTTCAGTAAGAGATGACGCGTTACCTGAAGTCGTGGAGGTGACCCATCGTTCACTGTTTGATCATACCATTGAGGGACTTCAACTGCGGAATCGTCCGGTATTTAGTGTGCAATACCATCCCGAGGCCAGCCCAGGGCCACACGATGGCGCCTATCTATTCGATCGCTTCGCCCAAGCTGTCTATACCTATGCGGCAGTGGATTGAGCAACAGCGACCAAAAGCAGCCACAGCATCGTCTTGCTTCCACGCTTCCTGCAGGTACCAAAACGCGCCAGTTGGCGATGGAGGTGCTGCGGGGGGTGCTGCATCGTCAACGCAAGGCGGAGCCTGAATTAGAGCAGGCGTTTGCCCAGCTAACTGAGGCGAAAGATCGCGCGCTATTGCATCAAATTGTACTGGGATCGTTGCGCCATTTTTTTACCCTTGAGGCGGATTTTTCACGCTTTCTCAAACATAAACCCGATCCGCTATTGCAGGTTGCACTGTTGGTTGGAGCCTTTCAGTTGCGCCATCTTCACACCCCACCCCACGCCGCTTTACATGCCACGGTTGAGGCGATCAAACATGATACTTCCAAACAAAAGGTATCGAAACATACGGTTTTAACACGGATTGCAACCTGCAATGCGGTGCTGCGCAAGCTTGCAGCCACCGCCCCACCAAACCACTATAAACCACAACAGCGTTGCCAACTGCCGAAATGGATCTATAGCCACTGGCGTGATGCCTATGGCGCGGATACCGTGTCTATGATGATGGAACATGCACCAACGCAGCCGCCGTTCACCATGGCGGCAATGGGTGATCGTGCTACTTTGCTGGCGCACTGGCAGGCCGCAGGGATTGATGCCCGAGCGGGCAAGTTGTCCCCACAGGCGATCATTCTTCCCGCAGGAACGCCATTGGATATGTTGTCGGGCTTTGATGATGGTGGCTGCACGGTGATGGATCAGGCTGCACAATTGGCAGCCTTAGCATTGCCTCCATCCTCTGGAATATGCTTGGATATCTGTGCCGCACCTGGAGGAAAATATGCGTTGCTTTCCAACATGATGGGAAATGTGGTGGCCCTAGAACTAGAAGGTAAAAGGATGGGGCGACTGCAGCAAAATTGCCAACGGTTAAGGTTGGATAGAGCCACGCTGCTGCAAGGCGATGCCCTGACGCCGCCATTTCAGGCCGGCAGTGCAGACCGCATTATGCTTGATGCGCCGTGCACCGCTTCTGGCCTGTTGCGCCGCCATCCGGATGCCCGTTTTGGTCACGACGAGGCGGACATGCGGCGGCTGGCGATTCAACAGCAACAGATGATTCGCGCTGCCTTACCGTTGCTTAAATCCGATGGTGTTTTGGCCTACTGTGTCTGCTCGATTCACCCGCAGGAGAATGAACAGGTGATTGCTCCCTTGCTGGAATCAGGAACTGCACAGCCCGTAGCACTGCCTCCACTATTGCAGCCTTTTGCCATCGCTCCCGGCATGGCGCGGCTACTCCCTGGTGACGAAAACGATGGTTTTTTCATTGCATTGTTGCAAAATGTTTGCCTTTGATGGTAACGACTCAGCTCACTCCCAGTTTTCCTGATAGCGGCGTTGAAAAATGCTCATTTACAGTAGTAAACTCCGCTTTTTCTCCTTGCTATCAGAAAAACTGGAAGCGATCTGAGCAGTTACTTTTTGTTGAGGAATGCCAGAAAATACAATCCGGCTAAATTTTGAAAAAGACTTTTCGACTTGGCTTTAGCTATCCTTTAGAATATCCACCAGATTATTAATGCTGGATTCAATCCGTTCCTGACTGTGAAAGCTGCTGTGAAAACGAGTTTTATCTTGATGTTCACTTAAATGTAAATCATAAAATAGACTATCCATCATCAGTAGATCGTAAATATTTACCCATGTCCCATTTTTGCGAATTGAAACATCAGAATTGATAATGTACTGCCCTCGCTTTGTTCGTTTAAAGATCCTTCTGTTGTATGGAGCCGTACCTTGAAATTCATTTTTTGATAGCATACTGGAAATATAGGTTCGTTTTTTGCGGTAGTGAGGCAGCACACTATCGGGGAAAGTTTGAAGTATTTCCGTTAACTCTCCCGCATTAAAAGCATCGCCCCGATAAACCCATGCCTGAGGAATAGTGCGATAGAAACTCGCAATCATGATATTTAACAAAGTGAACTCCATGGTGTGACGCAGCAGCTTAAGCAGGCGACCATCCACCTGCAGCGTGATCTCTGCTGGAGCCAGTAGCTGGTAAACTCTAGGCAAAGAGCGTTTGGCAAACTTTTCATCCACACTGGCCTGTTCCAATGCGATCTGAAATGCATTGAAGCCATTGTTGTTACAAAGCTCGGTGTCCGCACCAATTTCACACAGCTTTTCTACCAGCTCCGCATTGCCAAAACGGGCTGCCAACATCAGCGGCGTATGGTTGAATAGATCACGGAAATCCACGCCATATTGATCGACCTTGCGCATGATGTTGCTGATGCTTTTAAAGGTGTACAGGGTGAAATGTTTTCGATTGAGTAGATCCAGCCCCTTATTGATGTTTTTAGCGGGTGTGAAGCCAGAGCATGCAAGTTCATTGAGTCGTTTGAGATCATGATGCACCAGTGCATATTCAAAAAGGGACAGTTTCGCTTTTTTATTGCCTTGGGTAAGTGCCAGATCACCCAGTTGGGTTAGAGCTTCACCAACCAGCGGTTTCCAACTGATCTTCTCCTGCTTCAAAATCCTATTGCGTATTTCATCAGCCTGATCGGTTTTGCCCTGAAGCTCAAGCTTACGCGCTTCTTCCCGCCACTCTTCAAAACAGGAGTTTTGCTCGGCCATTTGCAGAGAGACTTGGGCATCATGCAACCCCATCAATCTAAGAATCGGGTGATCAGGCTCCTTTTCGATTAGATAGAGATTTTTAATAGCCCGTGTGATGGCAACATAAAAGGCGTTGATATGGAATTTATAGATCTCCAGTGATTTATCACTTTTATCTTTCACTCGGGCGAAAGTCAGCTCATCCACATGCAGATCATCTGCATGCACACCTTTGGCAATGGTGGCAAACCGTTTAAGGTCGGAGGCAACGAAGTTGTAGAGAATGATGTTTTCATACTCCAGCCCTTTCGCCTCCTGCACCGAAAAAACCAGTGGTGTGCTGAAATATTTTCGCGCCTGCTCCTTTAGCTCATCACGCATGACAATAATAGCAAAGCGGGTTGAATGACGGGTTTTCTTCTCCAGCTCCAGCTTGATCTGTTCATGATCCTGCAAAAAGCAGATGTTGCCACTATTGTGGGCATTGCTTTTAACTAGGTAGTTACTCTCTTTGTCAATAGAGCCGAAACGCGCATTTTTCAGCTTAAGCAGACGATTAGCCACCTCGGTCACTTCTGGTGAATTGCGGTAGTTGGTGTTAAGAACGGTAATTAATTCACGAGGTTGTGCGGCAGTCTGATTGTGTTGCTGATAAAAAAAGCTTTTAATTTTCGACCATGAGAAAAAATTGGGGTGTACAATTTGGTTCGAATCACCACAGATAATGAATTCACCAGCCTGGTTTAGCGATTTAAGTATCAGTGCAAGCTGTACGCTGGTGAGGTCTTGCACCTCATCAATAATAATAAAGTCATAGCAAGGCTGCACTCGATCAGCGTAGTGATGACAGATGATATTGCTGTCGTACAACGACTCTTTGTCGATAAAACGGTGGTAACTTTCAAAAAGTTTGTATACATCTTCGCGTTCATCTTGTTGAAAAATAGATTGCTTAATGCCTAGTTGCAGATATTCATCCCGACTCAACCAGCCTTTATCACTCATTGTTCCCGTGATCACGCCCTTAAACTCCTCCACCAACTTGTGTGGATCGTTCAAACTCAGGCCTTTTCTGGTCTGCGCAAACCAGCGATGAAAATCCCGAACATTCACTTCGCGGCCAGGTGGAATATGGATGGATTCAATGAACTCTTGCAAGGAGAAAAAATCCACCTGCTGATCCTCATTGTCGTAACGCAGGCTGTAGTAGATATCGCGCGAATTTTTCACCAAATAGGGTGAGTGGGTGACATAGAGCACATCCCCAATGGCGTGTTTCATCTTCTCCAGCGTCAATGCCGTTTTACCGCTTCCCGCCGAGCCGATGATGATCACTGGAGGGTTTAAGGCATAGACCGAATGTTGCGTCGAATCAAATGAGATGACCTTATTTAAAATGTTAAAAGTATGACTCTGCTCATTGAGGTAAACCAGTGATTCGGGTTCTTCGTCCAGTTGGTGGATGGTTGCTATTTTGCTCTCATCAATGCTTGCTCCGTGCTCTAAAAACCGTGATTTTTCGTAGGCATGGTTGGCAATGAACTCCAAAATGAGTGCATACCGCTGCCCATCATGTTGGTAGATAGAGAACAAAAGCCGATGACGAATATCCAGCCGGCTGCGATAAAGGTTTGGCCCGACCTTCTTCACATCGGCAGATTTGAAATCATCAGCCTCAAGCAAAGCCTTCATTTTGGCGAACCCAGGGATTTTTTTGGCATTCAATTCGTTGTAGAGCAGGACTTTCATGGGTGATACCGTAACAGTGTTTTAGCTAATTTCCATTATAATTTCTGTCAGAACTTGGGCGCTCACCAAAATTGACCCACTTATGCTCATGAAAACTGAGCCACTGATTGCGCAGTAGTATCGCGGAAATTTCTGTGAAATGAGGGGTGATTGTGGGTGAAGCGGATATTTCGAGTTTGGTAGGGTGACCATGACGATAATCACCTTCAAGAAGGCGAGTTAAATTTCGTGGTGTTTGATGCCGCAGGTTTCCGGCAACGGTAGCTGCCGATCAGATCATTCGGATTTTTGTTTTGCTGGTGCTCGAAGAGATTGCCCATTGATACGAATGGTGATGCAGTGGTGTTGCAGCCTGTCGAGCAGTGCGTCGACGAGTGGCTTGCGATGGAACAGATCATACCATTCCGGATAATCTAGGTTTGTTGTGATGATGGTTGATTTACGGCCGTATCGCTGTTCCATGAGTTTGAAAAATGCGTTGGCTTGTTCTGGTTTGAGCGTGAGATAACCGAGTTCATCGATGACGAGTAGATCGTATGCGGCTAGTTTTTTTAGCAGACGAGGCGAGCTGGCATCGGCCAGTGATGCATAGAGTTCATCCATCAGATCCTGAGCATTATAAAAGCGGCCACGGTAGTCACCCAGTAGCGCCTGGCGCAACAGGCCGATGGCAAGTCCAGATTTACCAACCCCGGATGAACCGATCAAAACGATATTCTCGGCTCGATTAATGAAGTCCAACCCAGAGAGTTCCTGTATCTGAGATTTGTTAACAGCGAGTTGTCGTTCAAATGGAAAGGAATCCAGCGTCCATTGCCATGGTATTTTGGCTTGTTTGAGTCTGTTGGCGACTGTTTTTTCAGCGCGGTAACGGTACTCTTCCATGAGTAAGCGATAGAGCGTTTCACTGGTAGACGTGCCCAATTGTTCCGTTCTGTTTAACTCTTCTTCCAATACTTTCGCCATACCGCCCAAACGGAGTGATTCCAGCAGTGTGGCTACTTTGGTGCGCATCAGTCATCACCCAGGTTGAAGATGTCGCCTGCGACGAATTTAAGAATCATCTGTTCGAGCCGTGTAAGGTCATACATGCCATATTTGAACGCCTGCTCTATCGCTTGCATAAATGGTTTTTCTGGGTAAGTGCGTTGCAACAATAGTAGGCGGCGGAAGCGGGCAACGCCACGACCAGG
>JAUZRF010000084.1 GCA_030950645.1 Mariprofundales bacterium | reverse complement strand
GCGCGAGGGTTGCGCATGCTAGAAAAATCGCTCTACTTGGCAAGTTGCAATAATATCGGTGGAGTTCGCGCCGAAAAGGGCTCTAAAATGGTAACTACTCAGCTCACTTCTGATTTTCCCGATAGCGGCGTTGAAAAATGCTCATTGACAGTAAGTAAACTCCGCTTTTTCGCCTTGCTATCAGAAAAACCGGAAGCAATCTGAGCAGTTACAGCCATTTTCGGGTAGGGTGCTGAGTAGTTACCTAAAATGGAGGAACAAGCGATGTCGGAATGGGTAGATGCTGTGCAGGAAAAGAGATTGAAAGATGGTGCGAGACAGGTGGTAGCGACGGCTATCGGGCCGGTAGCTCTATTCAATGTCGCTGGTGAGCTGTTGGCGATTGAGGACCGGTGTAGCCACGATGGTGGCGAGCTGGCTTGTGGGGAACTGGATGGTGATGAGATTATCTGTCCACGGCATGGTGCGCGCTTCTCGTTGCATAGTGGTATGGCGCTCACCCCGCCAGCTTATGAGGGGATTGACACCTTTCCGGTACGGGTGGTGGATGGCATGATCCAGCTTGATATTGGTGATGATTAGACGATGGGACATCACAAGGGAAAGACGAGGGCTCCAGATTGTATGCGTTGCCGTCATCTGTTTATCACCTGGCAACCGCAAGAACCTTATGGGTGTCGAAGTTTTGGCTTTCAATCCAAACGGGTACCATCGATGGAGGTGAAATTGGCCTCTGGTGAACAGTGCCTTCGTTTTGAAGCGAAACCTGCGGTGTCGGAGGAAGCTAAGCGATAAGGGCGGCGGCGAGTAGTAGCGCGCATTCGCCGTATTCGATGCCGGCACCGAGGCAGTCGCCATTGAACCCGCCGATACGCTGGTGCAGGAATAGCCGCCAACCGAGCAGGAAAAGTGGGGGGATGATGAGCCAGATGGGGGGGTAAAGTGCGATGCCCAATAATGTCAGCAAGAGCGCGCTGATGGTTAGGGGTGTGCGCGAGCGTTGCTGCGCGATAGCCGCTCCCATGCTATTGCCGAGTGGCGGCAGGGATGATGCCCACCATGCCGCTCCCAATCGCGCCCACGCCGGAGCGAGGATCAGTATCCATATGGTATTGTTGCCGCTGGTTGTTAGCAGCGTGGCCAGTGTAATCACCTTGGTGAGCACAATTCCGATCAGCACAAGCACACCAAAACTGCCAATATGTGGGTCTTTCATTGCGGCAAGTAATCGCTCCGGATCGCGGTGTGATGCGCCCAGCCCATCCGCCAGATCGGCTGCGCCATCGAGATGGAGTCCGCCAGTGATAGCAATCCAAGCCAAGGTGAGGATCAGGCTGTTGAGCCAGGGGTTGGTTGGTAACAGCAGAGCTAGCAACCCCAACAAGCCGCCGATGATGATGCCAATGGTTGGGTAGAGAGCGGTTGCATCCCCCATGTCGCCCGGCTGCGGGGTGATCTGGGGTAGCGGTAGTCGGGTGAGCAGTTGCCCTGCGAGGATCAGGTGGCGGAGGATTTCAGTCATGCTTTTTCAGGCATAGAGGTATGCCGGCAACAACAAATTCGACTCGGTTGGCGCAGGTCGCGATCCGTTGGTTGAGCCGTCCCTGAGCATCGCGGAAAGCGCGCCCCAGCGCCTGTTCTGGCACCAGCCCCATGCCCACCTCGTTACTGACCAAAATGATATCGCCGGTAGAACACCGCAAGTTGGCGCAAAGAATGTCGCTCGCATCGTCAATATCCGCATCGGCCAGCAAGCGGTTGGAGAGCCATAATGAGAGGCAGTCAATTAGCAGGGTGCGGTTGGAACGGTGGTGATGCTGGATGGCCTCAGCGAGATCGTGTGGCACCTCAAGGGTGCGCCAGTCGGAGGGGCGTCTCGCCCGATGGTGGGCAATGCGCTGCTGCCATTCGGGGTCATCGGCCAATATTGGCGCGGTAGCGATGTAGGTCACTGGTTTTCCACTGGAAATGGCCAATTTTTCTGCCCGCTGTGACTTGCCGCTACGCGCGCCACCCAATATTAGGGTAATCAGATCACAATACCCCTCTGGTCATCTGCCACCTGCTGAATCCACGCCAACAGGTGGTCGTACTGCCCATCTGGGTTCATGCCTTGAATCCGTTTGATCCAGTAAGCGGCACGCATGGTTGCCTGCTCGGACTTGTTTTCGCTGAGCAGCATCAGCAGTTCTAGGTGGCTCAGCCCTACATTGTCCGGCTCGATGCGCTGGGCTTCCTGAAAGCATACCCACGCCTGTTTGATGTCGCCCTGATCCGTGAGCACGCAACATTGCCGGTGCATGGCGTTGGCACGCAGTCGTTGATCGGGGTGGCGCATCATCCGCTTGATCAACGCCGATTTCTTGCGCGATTTGTTCAACATGGAGCAGGCATCGATGATGGCATCGAATGCCGACTCGTAGCTGGCATCAATCTTGGCCTCATCCTGTTTGAATAGCGGATTCAGCATCAGCAATACCCGTTCTGCTTGATCCGGATCCATCTCCTGACACCACGCCAGTGCAATCTCGCCAAGCAGCGGTGGTGGTAGATGGTGCCATGCCTGTTTGAGTGCGCTGTCGCTTACCTCATCGAGCACATACGTGGTTAGCATCTCGGTGGTGATGGGTAGCATCTCCGATAGCAAGATGAGCCCACAACACTGCTTAAAGGGCTTGCCCGATTCACAAACACAAGGTGTATTTTTGTCAAGAATTGGCTCTAATATCGGTTGGTAGTTGTTGGAAGGTAACGGTGAATGGTTCCATACCATGATTGCGAATTGTGAGGCGAGCATGCGTTTATCCTTGGCTGATGGGAACTCCATTACTTCAAAGAACTCGAAAAGGCCTTGGTTTAAGTGCTTGGTAATGGTGCGAAAAAAAAGGTCACGATCGGGCTCTATTTTGAGCAGAAGGTTGACCATATCAATCAGGGTATCTTCCAATTCATCATCGATTTCGGGGCCATCAACCATGGTCTTCTCCTAAGCTGTTTTGTGATGCAAGCGCTTGCTCCAACCGTTGCCACGCGCTTCCCGTTCCTGGCAGGCCGAAGCGTAGCCATTCCGCGAGCTGTGGCCACTCGGGGAAGGCGCGGATCAGGATACGGTGGGCGGCGAAATCGGGTGTTTTTTGGGTTGGGCGCGCCAGCAGGAAAGAGGCCTGGGATGGGCGCACCTTCCAGCTATAGCCGCGTAGTAACGCTTGCAGCCGTTGGCGGTCACGCACGATTTGGCGATCGCGTTGATCTGCCTCAGGCAGCAATTTTGGTAGCAGGTGTAGGGTGCAGGTTGCCGCTGGCCACGGAGGAGAAAATTGGCGTAGGCGATTGATTACGCTGGGTTCAGCCACCACATAGCCCAGCCGCAGGCCGGGGATGCAGAAGGTCTTGGTCAGTGAACCGATGCGAATCAGCTGAGGGATCATTCCAAGTGCGCGGCGCTGGTTGAAGGGGAGGTAGGATTCATCAAGCACGCAGTGGCGCATCGGTGAGGGCAGGGGGTGGAGCGCACCGGTTGGGTTGTCTGGGCTGGTTAGCCATAGCACCTCGGCTTCGGGAGGTATGGTCTCCTCGGCAAAGCTATGCACCTTGCAGCCACTGCGTAGCGCACAGCGGATCGGCTCGTTGTAGCACGGGGTTTGGATCGCCATTGCGCGCCATCCCATGGCGGGAAAGATGGTTTCGATGGTCGCTTGTGCGCCGGCGGTAATCAGTACCGAGTCGGAAGTGACACCGAGTGCCTCAGCCAGCGCGCTACGCGCCGGTTCGCCCTTGTGATCCGGATAATGGGCCGCCAGATCGGCGTGATCGCGCAGCCAGTCACCGAGCCAGTCGGGTGCGCCAGCCGGATGAAGGCCGGTGGAGAGATCGAGGATGTCGCGTGCATTGCAACGCCAATGGCGCGCGGCCTGCTCAATGCCGCCACCGTGGGGGAATTGATCGGGTAGGGGGGGGTTAGCGGTCAAGGGTTAATGCCACGGCGATGACTGCAGCCACCACCAGTACCCGTTGGATGAGTTCGAGCGCCCGATTGGCAGCCGCAGTGTCGATATCGGCAGTGGCCGACTGGCTGTGGTCATCACCGTACCACGGGCGTGGTTCGACAAGGCCGCCGCGCACCACCGGCCCGCCCAACCGTACCCCAGCAGCCCAGGCCAATGCGGCCTCCGGCCAACCGGCGTTGGGCGAGGCGTGGCTGGCAGCATCCTGTTGCACCTTGCGCCAAGGGGAGGCTTGACCAGCTATCCTGCCGATCAGCAGTAGTAGGGCTGCGGTGAGTCGCGCCGGAATCCAGTTGGCGGCGTCATCAATCTTGGCCGCCCAGTAACCAAAGTGGTGGTAGCGCGCATTGCGATAGCCCCACATTGCATCGAGCGTGTTGATCATGCGGTAGAGCACCGCACCCGGCGCACCGGCGATGACAAACCAGAAGATGGGCGCGATTACTGCATCGTTGGCGTTTTCCGCCAACGACTCCAACGCCGCCCGCCGCGCTTCATTAAAATCCATCGCTGCGGTATCGCGACTGACGATGCGGCCCACCTTGTTGCGCGCTTGTTGGAGCGTGGAGGCATCAAGCACCGCATGGACATGGGAAAATAGCGACTTCCAGCCGATGGTGAGCCATAATAGCAGCACACCCAGCGGCCAACCGACGATGGCGTGTGCCATCGCAATCAGCAATAGCGGCAATCCCACCACAATGAGCCAGACCCACCCTCCGCGCGCCCGCCGATCGCGATACATCTGCGCCTCACAGCGCGCTGCCCATTGCCCGAACCATGCTACTGGGTGCCAACGATTATCTGGGTCGCCGATGATCCACTCCAGTGCCAATGCCAACAGCAGGGTCATGGCAAAAGGCCGTGGGCACAATATGATGAGAACCCTTGGAGTAGATCTGGTCGCAGCTCGCGAGTTAGCGCATCGGCTAGGAGATCAAGTGAGGCTAGGGTGCGCGATTGTTGGTCGCAGCCGTCGCTATGGGTGTAGCCGATTTCAGCCAGCCAAGCGCGGCGAAACGCACCCTGCTCGAACAGGCCGTGCAGGTAGCTTCCCCACACCTGGCCATCGCTTGAACGGGCAGCGAAGGGGAACAGCGTAGCATCACTTAATGAGGTGCCGTGGTGGATTTCGTAGCCGGTGATGTGGTGGTTGGCGGGGAAACGCGATCGCTGGTCAACGCGGCGCAGCGTCTTCTCTGCCTGCATGGTGGTGGCGAGGGAAAGCCATTCCAACCCTGTGCTGGAGCCACCTTCAACCCCATCATCGGTGATGGTCTGCCCCAACATCTGCATGCCGCCGCAGATGCCGAGAATATTGCCGCCATAGCGCAGGTGGCGTTCGAGTGCGGGCACAAATCCCTGCTGGCGGAGCCAAGCGAGATCGGAGACGACATGCTTGGAGCCAGGTAGAATCACCAGATCCGCAGGCTGGAGCGCATCCGCTGTGCGCACAAAACGCAGCGTGATTCCCGCCTCTGCCGCCAACGGATCGATGTCGTCGTGGTTGGAGAGGCGCGGGTAGGCGATGACGGCGATGTGGAAAATGCCGTTGTCATCACCGAGGCGCAACGGCGAAGGGGATTGATGGCGGAAGGGGGCATCCTCTTCCGGCAGGTCAAGGGGTAGCCAAGGGATCACTCCGGCAATCGGTTTGCTGGATCTGCGCTCCAGCCACTCCAGCGCATCGCCAAGCAACCCCCGCGAGCCACGGAAGCCATTGATCAGTAACGCCTGCACGCGGGAGCGTTCCGCTGCACAGAGGAGGTCGAGCGTGCCGGTCAGTGCTGCGAAGACGCCACCACGGTTGATATCTCCCACCAACCACACCGGCACATCCGCCACCTCGGCAAAGCCCATATTGGCGATATCACCTTGGCGCAGATTGGGCTCGGCGGGGCTGCCTGCCCCCTCGACAATGATCACATCATATTGGCTTTTCAGGGTGTTGAATGACGCCAACACCGTGTCGAGCAGCGCAATACGATCCTCGCGAAAGCGGCTGGCCTGCAAACGCCCAACCACCTGGCCACGCACAATCAACTGCGCCTGATGGTCTGCCTCCGGCTTGATCAGCACCGGATTCATATCGACGGTCGGTGTTAGGCCACAAGCCAGCGCCTGCAACGCCTGCGCTCGCCCGATCTCGCCGCCATCGGCGGTAACTGCGGCGTTGTTGCTCATATTTTGCGGCTTGAATGGCGCCACCCGCACCCCATTACGCGCCAACAGACGGCACAACCCCGCCACCAGCATCGATTTACCGACCCCCGAGGCAGTCCCCTGAATCATGAGGGTATTCATCGATCGATGCCCTCGCAGCAAAGCCAGTTTTGACCGAAACCGTCATCCCCGTGAAGGCGGCAGTCCATTCTTTTCAATCTGTTGCTTTGACCTTGGTGCCAGGTCAACCCCGCAATGACGATTTTCTGCGAAGCTGTCATCGATTGTACCTGCCAACATTGACACCGCATCAGCTTGAGTATTCGCTCGCTAACAGATCACTTTGCTCTAGCACCCGGTCTGCCTCCATCTTGGCCAAATCCGGTGGGTAGCCATAGCGCATCAGCACTTTTTTCACCAAAAGGCGAAGCTTGGCTTTCACATCATCGCGCCGGTTCCAATCTACGGTGGCATTTTTGCGGATAATATCGACAATCAAGTGAATCAGTTCTTTCATCTTATGGTCTTCTAAGAACGAAGTGGAATCATTCTGCGCCAGGATCGAGTAGAAGGCATACTCTTCAGAGGTTAAGCCCAACGCATCGGCTTTGTTGTCTTCCAGCCGCATCTCTCGGGCAATATCAGAAAGCTTTTGAATCACCTGAGCTGTATCGATCTGATTATTATGGTAGCGTTTAATCACATTCGATAGCATTTCAGAGAACCTCTTCCCCTGTATCATATTCCTCTTTTTTCGGACTTTCACCTCTTCATTAAGCAGCTTGCGGAGCAATGCAAAGGCAAGGTTTTTATGCTCCATATTCTTTACTTCAAGCAGGAACTCTTCGGACAAAATATCCAACGACGGCGCTTGAACCCCAGCCGCCTCAAATATATCCACCACACCATCACTGGCTAACGCATTATCAACAATCTGTTTGATGGCTGAATCAACCTGCGTATCTGTTTTACCACCAGTCGGTGTAAACTTGTTGATGCGTGATTTGATCGCTTGGAAGAATGCCATGTCATCTTTGATTTTCTCAGCTTCATCACTCGGAACCGCCATCACATACAATCTTGAGAGTGCGGTCACCTCTGCTAAAAACCGCTCTTTTAACGATTCATTGGCGAGAATGAAATTTTGGGCGGCGAGTAGGCTTTTCAACTTCTCACCTGTCTCAGATTGGAAATAGGCTTGATAATCAAAGCGATGAAACATCTGCGCCACAACCTCAAACTTGCTCATCATGCCGGCAATCACCTCTTTAATATCAGGGAGAACTTCACCCTGACCACCGCTATCCACATATATCTGCATAGCTGAGCGCAAATCTTGCCCAATACCGATATAATCCACGATTAAGCCACCAGGTTTATCCTTATACACCCGATTCACCCTTGCGATAGCCTGCATCAAAGCTGCACCTTGCATCTTCTTATCAATATAGAGCGTATGCAGTGGTGGAGCATCAAAGCCCGTGAGCCACATGGATTGCACAATCACCAGTTTCAATGGGTCATGGGCATCTTTAAGCCTGATTGCCAAAGCTTTACGGTCTTTTTTGTTGGTATGATGGGGCTGGAAGCTTGCA